>DATKHW010000885.1:0-5178 GCA_035546275.1 Gemmataceae bacterium | reverse complement strand
CGCGGAAATGGTTCCTGACACCTTTTTCGGGGACGACGCCGACCTGGGCAAGCGGCGCGTCATTCCGTGCTGCTACGCCCTGCAGCTCGATCTGGAGCGCGTCGCCCAGCGCCTCGGCCTGGCGCCGGAAGAGGTGGTGCGCCAGCACGCCGGCGTGGAATACGTGGTTTATGCCGTGGGGTTCTCACCGGGATTTCCGTATCTGGGCTATCTGCCCGATCCGCTTTGTGGGGTTCCGCGCCTGGAGACGCCGCGAGTGCGCGTGGAGGCGGGGTCGGTCGGAATGACGGGCCGGCAGACCGGCGTCTACCCGGAAGCGCGGCCGGGCGGATGGAACCTGATCGGTCGGACGCCATTGCAGCTCGTCGATGTCGCCGACGGCTATTTCCCGCTGCGGACCGGCGACCGCGTCCGCTTCGAGCCGATCGGCGAAGCGGAGTTCCAGCGGCTGCTGGGCAAGCGGCTGTAAAGGGCCGCGCCGCCAAGGCGCTGCTACAATACGGGGACCGGATCGGGGACGGCGCCCTCCCGGATCGCTTGGACCCCACACCCGGAACGCCATGCCAGAGTTCGTCGCTTGCCCCGCCTGCGGCTGCCGCGTGCAGATGGCCGACAGCATGATCGGACGGCCGGTCCGCTGCATCAACTGCGACCACCGCTTCACCGCGACGTCGCCGGCCGAGGTGGAAACGCGACGCGTCGAACCGCTGCCGCCGCCGGAGCCGCCGACGCCGCCGGCGAGCGGCCGGCGTGTGCCGGCTGATTGGACGGATCAGCCGGCTCCCGCCGGCCGCTCGCCGGGGCGGTCGGCCGGTGAAGGAGACGAGGACCATCGGCCGCCGCCGACGGCCGGGCTGCCGTGCTGTCCCCGCTGCGGTCGGCCGGTCCCGTGGAACGCCTTCCGCTGCACCAACTGCGGACAGCAGCTGGAATTCGACGGCGCCCCCGGGGGCTTCTATCGCCGCCGCCTCCCGCAGCGCCGCGACGCCGAAGAGCATCGCGGATCGCTTGTGTCCTTCCTGGGGAACCTCACGCTGGCGTCCGGCGGCCTGGCACTTTGCCTGGCCGGCTTTCCGATGCTGGTCGCTTTGCCGCTGGGGATCGCGACCTGCCTGATGGCGTCCCGGGACCTGCAGAAAATGCGGTCCGGCGAGATGGACCCCGACGGACGCAACTCGACCGAAAGCGGCCGCACCAGCGCCGTCACCGGCATGGTGCTCAGCCTGATTTTCGCGGCCGGCTGGGGGCTGCTCCTCCTGCTCCGTTGGTTACAATAACGGCCCCGCCCGGTCGGAACGGCCGATTCGGCCGTCTGTATGCTGGGCGCATCGCGCCGCCCGATCATCGATTGCGACCCGCGAGGAAGTATGCCTCAGATCGTCAGCTGCCCGGATTGCGGCCGGAAACTCAGCGTGCCCGACCATCTGCTCGGCCGGAACGTCAAATGTCCCGGTTGCCGCAAGACGTTCCTCGCCGGCTCCGACGACGGCCGTTTCGCCACTGGTGAGGTCGCTTATTCCGAACCGGCGCGGCGCGACGACGACGACCGGCCGCGACGCCGCGCGCGCTACGACGATGAGGACGATTATGACGAACCGGAGCGCCGCGACGTCGAACCGAGCCGCAGCGAAATCCGCGACGGCTGGCGGCACGTCCGCATGGGCGTCAACCTGGTCATCGTTTCGATGTGGGTCGCGATTGGTGTGTTCGCGACGGCCCTTGTCGGCGGCTTGTTCCTGCTCTTCATGGGCGCCCTGTCGTTCGCCTCGATTTTCGGCAGTTTCTCGCCGAGCACCACGCCGGCGCAGGCCAACGCGGCGGTCAACCAGGCGGCGACGACCGGTTGCGCCGTCGTGATCGGCTACATCACGCTGGGAATCGTGCTGGTCATCGGCCTGTTGGCCTACGCCGCGCTCCGCATCACCGGCCTGGGATTCTGCATGGGCGTTCCTGTGACCCGGAAAACGCAGGGGCTGAAACCCCTGGCCCTCGCCACGTTCTGCCTCGGCATCGCCGGCGTGCTTCTTCCCACGATGTTTTTCGGCGCCGATTTCGCTTTCGCTCAGACATCCGTCACCGGCTGCGCCATGCTCACGGGCCGCGTCATTTCGGGACTGGTCGGCCTGGCGGAGTTCATCTGCTTTTTCCTGTTCCTCCGCGGCGTAGCGCTGGCCCTGCGGAAGGAGACCCTCGCTCAGAATCTGCTGATCTACATGATCGCGGTGCCGATCCTCGTCGCGGCGATGTTCGGCTCGGCTATCCTCGTTCCCCTCATTTTCGGGGCGTTTGCAGTCAGCACGGTTACGTCCAGCCCTAGCCCGAGCGCAGCCGCCGGCGCCGCCGCCAACACGATCGGCGCCATGTTCATCGGTATGATCGTCTGCTCCGGGCTATTCATCATTATCGGCATCGGCCTGTTCGTCTGGTACCTGATGCTGCTGTATCAGGTGCGCGCCGCCATCGACGAGCGGCTGTAACGGGGATAGCACTTGCTGGCGCTGCGTGCTCGTAAGACAGCCCTAATCCCGCAGCCGGAACGAGATATATTTCGTCTCCAAATACGCTTCCATTCCCTCATGGGCCAATTCCCGGCCCAGGCCGCTTTCCTTCATGCCGCCGAACGGGCATTGCGGCGTCGCCGGCACCGGGTCGTTGATGCCGATGATGCCGGCCTCGATCCCTTCGGCCATTTTCCACGCCGTCGTCAGGTCGTTGGTGAACACGTAGGCCGCCAGGCCGTAGCGCGTGTTGTTCGCCGCCCGGATCACCTCGTCCAGGTTGCGGAAGTCCAGAAGCGGCATCACCGGGGCGAACGGCTCTTCGACCAGCATCCGGGCGTCGCCCGGCAGCTCGGCCAGCACCGTCGGCTCGAAGAAATAGCCCTTGGGAAAGCGCGTGCTGCGCGATCCGCCGGTCAGCACCTTGGCCCCGCGCTTGCGGGCGTCTTCGACGAGATCGACGGTCTGCTGCATCGCTTTCTTCTCGAACATCGGCCCGACCTCGACGCCGGCGTCCAGGCCGTTGCCCATCTTCAAGCCCTTGGCGAACTCCACCGCCGCTTCGGTGAATTTCTTGCCCACGTCCTTGTGGACGTAGAACCGGCTCGGCGCGATACACACCTGACCGTTGTTGCGGAACTTGCCCGTCACGGCGATCTTGGCCCCCACTTCCGGGTCGGCGTCGGGGAAGACGATGAACGGCGCGTGGCCGCCCAATTCCAGGCTCACCCGCTTCATCTGGTCGGCGCAGCCGCGCATTAGCAGCTTGCCCACCTCCGTCGATCCGGTAAAGCTGATTTTGCGGACGATCGGGTTCTCCAGAAACTCGTCGCCGATCTCCTGGGCGGGGCCGACCACCAGGTTGGCGCAGCCGGCCGGCAAACCGGCTTGCTCCATGCACTCGAACACCTGGATTAGACAGAGCGGCGTCTGGCTGGCCGGCTTGCACACCACGGTGCAGCCGACCGCCAACGCCGGCGCGATCTTACGGGCTTGCAGCGTGATGGGGAAATTCCACGGGCTGATCGCCCCGACCACGCCGACGGGATGTTTCAGCGTGACGTGCCGTTTGCCCGGCGCCGAGTTGGGAATGATCTGGCCGTAAGCGCGTTTGCCCTCCTCGGCGAACCATTCGAAAGTGTCGGCCGAGTGCAGCACCTCGGCCTTGCTTTCCGGCAGCGGCTTGCCCTGTTCCATGGTGAGCGTCCGGGCGATGGCGTCGGCCCGCTCGCGCATCAGGTCGGCCGTCTTCTTGAGCACCTTGGCCCGGTCCCACGCGGTGAGCTTCATCCAGGCCGGCATGGCCCGGCCGGCCGCCTCGATGGCCCGCCGCGCCTCGACCCGGCCGCCGTAGGCCACGTCGGCGACGACTTCCTCCGTGGCCGGGTTGACGACGCCCAGCGTGCGGCCGGAGTCGGCTGCGGTCCACTTGCCGTCGATATACATGCGCTTCTGAAGCGCGGTCGCGGTGGTCATGAGTCGGTTCCCATGCAAGGGCGAAGGGTTGGTACAGCGAAATGCGTCACGCCAGGGGGCAAAAAATCCTTGTCGCCCCTCCCCATCCAGGAAGGGGCGACAAGGAAGGAAATCAAGCGAGCCGAGGGGAGGCCGCGCCTATTTGCCTTTCTGCGGCTTCGCCGGAGGCGGACCAAAGTCAGGGGCCGCCGGGGCGCCGCCGAAGCCGCCGCCGAACATGTTAAACATCATACCGCCGCCGCCCTTCTTCGCCGCGGCCAGCAGCGGGGAAACCTTGATCGTCTTGGCGATGGTCACGTTGGACCCGTTGGCCTGGGCGGTGATGTTCATGAGGTCCTTCAGCGCCGGGTCCATGCTGGCCATGGCCGGCGAATTGGTTCCGGCCTTGATGAGCGTGTTGATGCCGCCGCTCAGGTCGGTGGCCGCCTGATTATCCTTGCACATGGCCGTCACGTTGACGTCCACGTCCGAGCCGACCTTGATCGTCGCGCTCAGCGCGTCCACCTTGTCGATGGGAAGAGGGAACGTCTTCGCCGTCTCAGGCGGGATGACGAACCCATCCTTGACGTTGGCGGCGAAGGCGATGGTGGCGTTCCAGTCGGTCGCATCAATGGCCTTCTGGAGCGTGGCGTTGATGTCCGGCTTCTTGTCGCGGTTCAGGACCGCCTTGAGGGCCTCGGGCGAGCCCATCACCACCCGCTTATCGTCCGGCATCGTGAAGGCGTACAGCGTGGTCGGGGGCGCGGGCGGCGGGTTGAAGCCGGGCTGCGCCTTGAAGGTCATGGTCTGCTTCACTTCCGTCACCGTGTACCGGCCCACCTTGCTGTCGCTGAAGCTGTAGTCCACGGACATGCCAAAGGCGTTGTTGGCCGGGCTGGACGCGCCTTGCTTCATGCCCTTTTCAATGTCCTCCACCTTCACGGAGTTCTTGAAGTGGATGACCGCGATGGCGGCCGGAGCGGTGTTGGACTTGCCGTCCACCTTCGCCACCCCGAAATACATACGGTCGACGTTGTTCTGGTCGATGCCCGTGGATTTGCTGCTGTTCTCATCCACCATTTTTTTGAGGTCAGGGAAGGCCGCATAGACCTGCTTGAGCGCGTCGCTGTTCATGATCTGGTCGGCGTGCATTTGGCCGACCATCTGCACGTTGTCGGGCATGTAAACGAGGTCCGCCGACGCTCCGCCGCCGCCCCAGAACCAC
>DATKHW010000884.1:0-15794 GCA_035546275.1 Gemmataceae bacterium | reverse complement strand
AAGCCCGACGGCAAGGACGGCTGGGCCGAGTTCATTAAAATCCCCTTTGAAGATTCCACCACTACTAATATCCTCGGATTCAGCAAGGCCGGCGACGCCGTTTACATGCTGGACAGCCGCGGTCGAGACACGGGGGCGCTCACCGCGCTCGACCTCAAGACCGGCAAGGAAACGGTCCTCGCCGAGGATCCCAAGGCCGACGCCGGCGGCGTGCTGATGCACCCCACGGAGCATACGATGCAGGCCGTGTCGTTCACGTACGACCGCACGCGCTGGGACTTCAAAGATCCGGCGGTCGCCGCGGATTTCGAGGAGCTGAAAAAGCTGACGAAGGACGCCGACGCCGACTTGGCGGTCGTCGGCCGGACGCTGGACGACAAGACGTGGGTGGTCGCCGCCGTCCACGACGACGGCCCCGTGCGCTTCTATCTCTATGATCGCGGAGCGAAAAAGGCGCGGTTTCTCTTCACGGACCGCAAGGCGCTGGAAGGCCTGGCCCTGCGCAAGATGACGCCGCACGTGATCAAGTCGCGCGACGGCTTCGATCTGGTGAGCTACCTGACGCTGCCGGCGGCGAGCGAACCGGATTCGACCGGCAAGCCGACGCGGCCCGCGCCAATGGTGCTGCTGGTCCACGGCGGTCCGTGGGGGCGCGACGGGTGGGGCCTCAATCCGTACCACCAATGGCTGGCCAACCGCGGCTACGCCGTGCTCAGCGTCAATTTCCGCGGCTCGACCGGCTTCGGCAAGAAGTTCGTCAACGCCGGCGACAAAGAATGGGCCGGCAAGATGCACGACGACCTGATCGACGCCGTCGCCTGGGCGGTCAAGGAGGGGATCGCCGACAAAGACAAGGTCGCCATCATGGGCGGCAGCTACGGCGGCTATGCCACGCTGGTCGGCCTGACGTACACGCCGGATGAATTTGCGTGCGGCGTGGACATCTGCGGGCCGTCCAACCTGGTGACGCTGCTGAACACCATCCCGCCTTACTGGGCGCCGGGCGTGCAAATGTTCAAGGATCGCGTCGGCGACTACACGACGGAGGACGGCAAAAAGGACCTGCTGGCGAAGTCGCCGTTGACGCGCGTGGACCGGATCAAACGGCCGCTGCTCGTCGGCCAGGGCGCCAACGACCCGCGCGTCAAGCAGGCCGAGGCCGACCAGATCATCAAGGCGATGCAGGAGAAGAAGCTGCCGGCGACCTATGTGCTATTCTCCGACGAGGGGCACGGCTTCCACCGGCCGGAGAACAACCTGGCGTTCAACGCCGTGGCCGAGGCATTCCTGGCGCAATATCTCGGCGGACGCTTTGAGGCGATCGGGGATGATTTCGCGGGGTCGACGATCACGGCGCCGGCCGGGGCGGAGACTGTGCCGGGGTTGACGGCCAAGCTAGCGGCGAAGGAGAAGCAGGGGAAGCCGTGATACCATGTCGCAATGACCTTCACCTTCTCCTCCCCCCTTGCGGGGGGAGCTGGGGTGGGGTGATTTGCTCCCCCCTACCTTGCAGAAGGGCTCACGCCAGCGCGTCGGCCAGCACCGAACCCTCCGCAACCAGCGGCACGGGCTTGCCCGTGCGGTCGGTGAGCGTGGTCGCCGGGTCGATGCCGAGGAGATGATACGTTGTGGCCAGCACGTCCTTCGGCGAGACCGGCCGCTCCGCCACGTCGCCGGCGATCTTGTCCGACTTGCCGACGACCCGGCCGCGCGCGATCCCGCCGCCGGCCAGCACCGCGCTGTAGCAGCGCGACCAGTGGTCGCGACCGCCGCCGTTGACGTTCTGCAATTTCGGCGTCCGGCCGTGCTCGCTCAGCAGCAGCACCAGCACGTCGTCGAGCATCCCGCGGCCGTCGAGGTCGGCGATGAGTCCGGAAAAGGCGCGGTCGAAGCCGGGGCATAGCTCGTTCTTCATCCGCGGGTAATGTTCCCAGTGCGTGTCCCATGCCGAGCCGGCCAGGCCGAATTCGTCCCAGAAAACGCTGACGAAACGCGAGCCCGCCTCCACCAGCCGCCGGGCCGCCAGCGCTCCCTGACCGAACAGGGTCAGGCCGTAGGACTCGCGCACCGCGGCCGGCTCGCGCCGCAGGTCGAGAGCGTTTCGCACCTTGTCGGAGTGGAGAAGATCATAGGCCAGGTCGCGGAAGTGATCGCGGCTGCGGCCGGCGTCGGCGACGGTCAGATCGCGGCGGGCCTGGTCGAATTGCTCGACCAGCGTGCGGCGGGAATCGAGACGGTCGAGCGTG
Organism: Gemmataceae bacterium; assembly: GCA_035546275.1. Classification (GTDB taxonomy): domain Bacteria; phylum Planctomycetota; class Planctomycetia; order Gemmatales; family Gemmataceae; genus UBA4732. Next base: position 13,548 of record DATKHW010000884.1, on the reverse strand, counting down.
AGGTCCGACGATGGATCGGCGGCGCCGGCGATCTCGAAGCGCCCGTCGGCGGATATACCCATGTACGGCTCGGCCACGTCGAGTTTCTGCTGCTGGAGCGTTTTGACGGCGCGGACCGTGGCTTCGCCGCGGAACTCGGTCCAGACGGGGTTATAGGCGCCGCCGAGAAAGGCGGCGTAGGGACCGGCCCGCGGGACCTCGCCGACGCGGCGGCTGCTGAAGGGGAAGGGGAGGGCGATGTTCGTGGGGGCGGACTGATGCGACGCATCAGCCGGCTCACGCCGGCCGCTCGCCAGGTAATCGACGACGGAGCCGATGAACGGCCAGTGCCGGCCGTCGCGCGGGTTCAGCTCCATCGGCACGTCGATCTGCGTAACGCCAGTCAGCGCATAAGACACTCCGTGGATCGGATAAGGATGCGTCAGCGACCGGACGACCGCGACGCGGTCCATGATCCGACTGGTGAACGGCAGCAACTCGCCGACGTCGGCGCCAGGCAGGCGGGAACGAATGGCGCCGAGTTCGCCGCGAACCTCGGCGGGGGCGTCCGGTTTGGGATCGAAGGTTTCGAGCTGACTGGGAGAGCCGTAGAGATAAAGCAGGATGCAGGCCTTGGCTTTGCCGAAGCTCCGCGGCGCTGCGGCGGCTCGCAACGGCAAGGCGGAGGCGCCGAGGCCGAGCGCACCAAAGCCGGCCGCAGTGAGGAAGTCGCGGCGCGTCGGGCCGTGGCACAGCTTCTTCGGCGATCCGAGAATGCGGAGCATGTCCCTAGCATAGACGCGAGTGTGAAGCACGTCCAGCGCCGAGTTTCATCAGGGCGCGTCAGCTGGCGGACCAGCCGGGCGAGCCAATTCACCGCGCATTTCGATGGCGAGTGCCTCGCTCAGGACGCCCTCCATCAAGCGGAGGCCCGCGGGGATGTACTCGGTCAGGCGCAGCTCGCGCGCTCTCGGGGCGGTCAGTTCGACGCCGAGGGCGTCCGCGATTTGGGACTTGAGAAAGCGAACCAGCGACCCGATCGCCTGATTCACGGCCAGAAAGCGCTCAAGATGCTGCCCTACCACGGCCCTCGTTTGTGGCTGCAGCTGGCGAGCGCGCGTGCTGGCGGCGACGATCCGCTCGATCGCCGCTCCCGCCTCGCCGAGAGGGCAGGCCCACGCCTCGCGAATCGCTCGCGCTCCCGGCACGACCCCCGCGGCGACCAGGCGGGGGTCAGCAACGTGGGTCAGCAGTTCATCCAGGACGTTCAGCCTGGCCCCAACGTCAAAGCCCAATCGGTTCGCGATGCGAAACTTCCGTTCCAAGGCCTCGGGCATCGCGGGCGCGGCGAGGTCGTCGGCCAGGACCTGCGCCAGCTGCAGCGCCATGCCGGCGTCCAGGCGGTCATGCGCCATGCGCAGCAGAGATAGCGCCGCCGCCGCGTGGGCATAGCGCAGGAAGCGCTCGCTGTCGCCCATGACCGCGGCGGCCTTCGAGGAGTCCCCCCGTCCACCACCGCCGTCCACCACCTTGTGCAGGACTTCCTCTACCAGCGCCACCGGGCCGGCGCACACCTGCTTCAGGCCGATGAAATGTCCCGACCGATCGGCGTACTCATAAAGCATCTCGGCGTCCACGGGCGAGTCAAAGCGCTTGGCGCCGTCCGCCCACATCGCCGAGGTCGTCAGGGCGACGCCCAGAGGGGCCTTGTAGAGGACCGCCGCCTGCGCCGGCAGCTCCCCATCACGGAACGGCGCCCACGCGCGCAGGAATGCGAAATCTATGAGCGAAGTCGTCAACCCGCCGATGCGCCACACGTCGATGAGGCGCATTGCTTCCCGCTGGGCCTGCTCGCAGTACAGCGAACGAAGCAGTTCCAGCCCGCCGAGGATGTGATCCCAGTGCGCCAGCATCTGCTTGAGGGCGCTGACGTTCATCGGCCGGGTATGGTTGTGCCGCGATCCGGCGTAAGGGCATGTCCGCAGTTCCAGCGGCACGCCGCGAACCTGCTCCAGCGCCTTGGATTCGCCGAGCGGCCGGCCCTCGTCGTCGCGCATCGTCGTCGTGCGGCGTGTCCATTCGTGGAGCGCTTCCATGCTCCCCACTTTACGCGTCTGCGATGGGTCGTCCAACGACGTTTGGTCCGGCGCTTCCCAGGAACTGCGTCTGTTCAGGATTTCTCTATCCCTGGACGCTGGGAACCGCCTTTGTCCCCTAGCAGGCGGCAGGCGGCGTCGAGGGCCTCGCGCGCGCCGTCGTCGTCGCCCCGGCGGCCGATGATCCGATCGCCGCCGATCTGGGCCGTCAGACCCGTGCGGGCCAGCGCCTTGCCCAGCTCCGGATCAACGGCGCCCAGGAACAGCGCCACATCGCGGCCGCGCAATCTCTCCTGCAATTCCCTGAGCAGGTTGAGGAAGGCGGCGTCGGGATTGCGGGCGCGGCCCAGAGCCAGGATGACGGCGCGGACCTCCCCGCAGGCCGCATGGTCGATTTCGATAAAGTGCTTTTTCAGCTCCGGCTCGGCGCCGAAAAACAATTCACCCTCCAAATCGTAGAGAAGCACGCCGTCGCAGTCCGGCGTCCGCTTCAGCGGCGTCAGTCGGACGTGGGCGGCGCGCGGCACGTAGACGGCGAAGGAAACGAAGACGCCGATCAGCACGCAGAACTCCACCGAGACGGCGACGGCCGCCAGGGCCGTGGCCAGCACGACGCCGGCGTCGAGGCGCGTCGCCCGCAGGTGGAAGAGAAATTGCTCCCAGTCCACCATGCGAAAAGCCGCCAGGATCAGCAGTCCGGCGAGAGCGGCCCGCGGAATGAAATGGGCCAGGGGTGCGAACAGCAGCACCGTCGCGGCGACGCCGGTGGCGCAGAACACGCCCGACCACTGGGTGACGGCGCCGGCTTGCTGGTTCACCGCCGACCGCGTCAGCGACCCCGAGCCGGGGAAGCACTGAAAGAAGCTGCCGGCCAGGTTGGCCATTCCTTCGCTAAGACACTGCTGGTTGACGTCGAGCGGTTGGCCGGAGCGAGCGGCGATGAACTTCGCCATGGCCACGGCTTCCAGCAGACCCAAGACGGCGACGGCGAACGCGTCGCCGGCGAAAAGCTGCACCCGGTCCCACTGCAGCTGGGGAAGCGCGAAATGCGGCAGAGCGGCCGGGATGGCGCCGACGACCTTCACGTCGCAACGCTCGTCCAAGCGAAACCCCCAAACGAGAGCCGCCATGAGGACGATAGCCAGCAAGTGCTGCGGAATGGGGAAGCGGGCGCCGCGGGACCGCCGCCAGCCGTTGAAACGCCGCACGCCCGCCACGACGGCGATCGTCCCGACGCCAATCAGGACGGTCGGCCACTGCACGCCGCCGCCTTCCGTCTGCGACAGCCAGAAGCGCTTTAGGAAGTGATCGTCGGGGCCGCCGCGCGCCTCCAGGCCGAGGAAGTTCTTCGCCTGATCCAGGACGAGGAGCGTGCCGGCCCCCACGGTGAAGCCGACGATGACGCTGTGCGAGACGTACCTGGTCAAGTCGCCCAGACGCAGCAGTGCGATCCCCAGCTGCACGACGCCGGCCAGGAAGGAGAGCAACACCGTGGCCGAGACGCGATCGCCTTCCGGCACGACGGCCAGGGCGCTCAGCAGCGCGATGGAAAGGACGTTGGTCGGTCCATTGATGAGCTGCCGCGACGAGTCGAAGAGAGCGCCGACCGCGGTCATCACGATGGCGGTGAACAGCCCGTACTGCGGCGGCAATCCCGCCAGCATGGCGTAGGCCATGGACTGCGGCACGGCCACCGTGGCGACAGTCAACCCGGCCGTCAGGTCGGCGCCGAGCGTCCGCAACGAGTAGCGGCGCAGCGCGTCGAGGGCCGGGACGCGCCGGAACAGCACGCCTGCCCATCCCGGCGGGGCGTCGTCGGGCGCCGTATCCGCCCGCGGTCCTGGCTTGGCCATGAGACGACCTGGCCTATCCTGCGCCCCTCGCATACCGTTCCCGTTCACGCCGGGCGGCTCGCACCCAAGGGCTTCCTATTTCGATAGAGAGACGCATCGACGGCGTCGGCCATTCGATCGACGTCCAGGCCGGCGGCGACGAACGCGGCGATGCGTTCGGCCTGCTCGCGCGGACCCTCGACAAGCTCGTTATAGCGAACGCGAAGGACCGCCATGTTCCCCTGAAGCGCCAGCCACTCATGCAGCCGTCCCAGGTGCGTTGTGTAAGCCCGTCTCATTTCCTCACGCGGGGCCGCCGGGCGACCGAGCCGCGCCAGCATTTTCTCCTGCGACAGGAGCGTTTCCTCCAGGTCGCGCTCCGCGAACACGATCCGGAATTGCTCGCCGGACGGCAGATCGTACAGCAGCTGCGAAACCATCTTGAACGCCTTGCCGCGCGTCGCCGGCAGCCACGAGGCGTCGCGCCGGATCGTCTTGACCTTCTCAAACTCGTAATATCCTTTGGGATTGTCCGTGTCGGCGCAGCGGACGCCGTCGGTGACGACCTCCACGCCGCCGTTTTCCAGCATCTGCATCAGCAGCGAAGTGCCGGAGCGCGGCAGACCCGATACGATGATGATTTCCTGGCTCACGGGAGGGTTCGTCTCCTTCAATCAGATGTTCACCTTCAGCACGCGGCTGAAACACAGGCCGACGACCAGGGACACGGCGAACCAGTAAATCATCCAGCCCGGCACGCCGATCCGATCGCGGAGCCAGCCCGCTCCCCTCATGGGCCAGGAATACAAGCAAGTGGGCCACGATTCGTCGGCCCCGGGCAGCGAATCGCGCCCGGCGTAGTCGATTTCGATTCCCTGGACCGCGGAATTGCGGCCGAAAGGCTGCTCGGACGGGTGCAGCAGCGCGTCGAACCAGCTCCAGCCTGGCCGCGTCGGGCTGACGCGCATAAAGCCGTCGCCGGCCGCCAACTCCTTCTCTACGGGCTGGCCGTCCACCAGAAACGTCAGGCGATGATAACCCGGCGCCTTCGCCTGGACGTTCCACCACAGCTCCCGCCCTGCATCGGTCCGCACCCGAATCGGGCCGGCCAAATCCTCCACGCCGTCCGGCGCCTGAAGGCTGACCTTCGGATACGGGGCGTCGGCCGGGCCGCCAAGCCGCACGGTCACGACCGCTTCCGCACCCACCGCGAGCGGGCGTTTTTCATACCACAGCGACAGCTGCCCCAGCAGCAGCGTCACCGGCACAATCATGACGGCCATGGGGATGAGCGCGAGCAGCAGCAGCCGACCGGCGCCCAGCAGCAGCCGGCCCTGCGCGCCCAACGCGACGGCGGGACTGTCCTTGAACAGCTTGACGGCCAGCAGGTCGGCGCTGATGCCGTCGCGGACGCGCTTGATCGCCCGCTGATTGGACGTGTACTTGAAAATCACGAGCATTACCACGCCGGTGACGGCGCCGACGACCGTCGTGGAAAGCCAAGCCGGCGTCCAGGCTATCGGCGCGAGGAGCCGACAGCCCACGGCGTCCGCCGCGGCATTCAGCCAGACGACGACCTGTGTAACGGCGTCCATCACTCGATGTACCCCAGGCCGCGCAGCTGGTCCGCCACCTGCGTCTCGACCTCGTCGGTCTTGTGTTTTTTCAGCTCGTTCTCGATGCAGTGGGCGACGAACTCCTCGACGCCGCTGTATCCGGCGGCCGCGGCGGCGCGCTTGGCCCGTTCAAGAAGGGCGGAGTCGATTTTGATTTTGTCCATAACCTCCTCCAGCACGCAGCGCCAGCAAGTGCTTTCGTCCGAGCACTTGCTGGCGCTGCGTGCTCACAGAAAAATGCTCTTGCCGCTCATCGACGCCGGCGTCACGATCCCAAACTCCGCCAGCACTGACGGCGCCACATCCCACAGGGCCGGCTTCGCCGCCTTCATCGGCCGGTTGCAGAACAGCACTCCGGGCACTTCCAGTGCGTCGGCGCAGTGGTCCGCGCTCCAGGCTGAGTCGTTGTCCAGCAAGAATTCCTGCGTCAGGTCGCCCAGGCAGGTCGCCCACGACGCCCGGTAACCCCGGCGATAGCCGATGATGAGGTCCGGCGCCAGGGCGGTGGCGTTGCCGGAGTAGATTTCGTCGGCGCGGTAAACCGTCCGGATCACCGACTCGCCGTTGGCGTCCTTGACGTCTTCCAGCCGCTCCTTCAATTCCGCCAGCTTCTCCTTGGCTATGTCGCCCGGCTCGACGATGCCGTCCTTTTCGCGGCCCTTGAGGTTCAGATACAACCCGTTGATACCCAGGCCGTAGGCCGTGGTGGTCGTCCAGTCCACGTCGTGCAGGACCGACGTGCAGTTCGGCGGGGTGAGATAGCCCCAGTCACGCAGCCAGCTGTTCAGGTTGAACTGCCGGCCAAAGTTGGCGAAGCCGTGATCGCTCATGACGAAGATCGTCGCCTTGTCGGCGTACCGGTCCATCAGGTCGCCGACGACCTGGTCGAGCCGCTGGTAGAGCCGCCGGACGTGGCCGTAGTATTTCTTCGCCTCGTCGGCGGTCCGCGTCGGGTGCTTGGCGTCGGAGTCCCACCAGAACATGTGCGATTGCAGATCGCTGCTGGAGAAATAAAAGAAGAGCAGCCCGTCGTCGTAGTCGTGGACCGCGTGGTCGAACAGGGCCAGCCGCTCCTCCAGCACGATTCCCGCCTGTTTCAGATACTCGTCGTCGTTGAAGACGCCGTTCTTGCGGGCGCTGTAGTCCTCCTGGAAGCCGGTGGTGTAGAACAGGCCGATTTTCTTGGACACGTCCTGGATGAACGATTCCGGCTCGGAGATTTGCATGGCCGGGGCGCTGGGATCCATGTTGACGGGGCTGACGTAGAGCCGGAAGTGCGGCGAGACGGCCTGCAGGTAGAAGCGGATGATGCCGCTGACATTGGCGAGGTCCTGCCACGGCAGCTCGAAGCGGAGCTTGGTCCACTTGCTCCACTGACCCGCCTTGAGCAGGACTTTATGCCCCTGAATCTCGATCGCCGCCGCGTCGGATTCGCGGTCACGGTGGACGCGGAACTCGACGGTGAGCGGCTTCGGGTCCTTCTCCAGATTGTTCGTGGGGCCGACGATCCTGGCGACGGCCGTGTCCTGGTCGAAGGTGAGCTTGCAGCGTTTGCCGCCGGCCTCGTCGAGCGGGTCGGCTGGGCCGTCGTCGGCGAAGTGCTGGTAAGTGCCGTAGGTCCCCAGCATGTCGGGCGTGCCCATGCCGCTTATGCACCGGCAGTGGCCGTGGTGCGACGGGCTGGGAGGATAGTTGGAAGGCAGATCGTAAAAGGTGCAGGGAACGCCGGCCGCGTCGAGGAGGTCCCAGAACGGAACGCCCTGGCGCCGCAGCAGCGTCTTGCCGTCCACCGTCTCCGCGGCGGCGTAAAACGGTTTGTTTGGGCTTTCCGGGTGGCGATGGATGAAGTCGAAGATGCCGTGGGAGCCGGGGCCGGCGCCGTTGATGAAATTGGCCCAGGCGACGGGGCTTTGCGGCGGAATGCTGGTGGCCAGCGGGCTGAAGCCGCCCTGGTCGCGCAGCCGGGAGAGATTCGGAAGCTCGCCCGCCTTCATCATGGTTGCGGAGAGGACTGGGTCCATGCCGTCGATGCCGACGACGATCACCTTCTTGCCGGCGCTGCGGGAAACGCGGTTCACGCTCCCCGACCAGCAACCGCCGGCCGCCACGCCCGCGGCCACGGCGCCCTTGAGGAAGGTGCGGCGATTCGGTTTGCGGTGCGAATTATCCGTCATTATGTCGCCCCGTGTTTCGCAGGCGCCGTCTGAACGTTCGATTGAAGTGGGGCAGGTTTCCAACCTGCCTCTTCGCCGCGCGGCAGGTTGGAAACCTCCCCCACGGTCAAAACCTTGCCGTCCATGTGTTCCGGGACTTCCACGCCGAACAGATTCAGGATGGTCGGCCCGAGGTCCATGAGCCGGGGCTTATCCGCCTGCACCGGCTGATTGCAGAACAGCACGCCGGGGATGAGCGACGGGTCGATGCAGTGGTCGCCGCTCCACGCCTTGGTGTTGTCGTGGAAGACCGCGTCGGTCGTTCGGCCGATGGCCGTTTCCCACGAGACGCGGTAGCCGCGCTGCCAGCCGGGAATCAGGTCCGGCGCCGCATCCTTGTACGGCCCGCGATATACTTTGGAGGTAATGTAAGTGCGCTTAATCGCTTTCTCCCCGCTTTGCGGATCGACCAGGTCGTCGAGTCGGCGGGCGATCTCCTCGCAGAGCAGCTCCGCCGGCTCGCCTGGCTCGACGATTCCTTGCGAAAATTTGCCGCGGAGGTTGACGTAAACGCCGGTGAGACCGACGGCGAAGGCTTTGGTCCGCGACCAGTCCACCCCAGCCAAGAACTCCTCGTCGCGCCGGCCTTCATGCAGCGTGAGGTAGCCATTCTCCTCCAGCCAGCGGTTCAAGTCGAGTCCGCGGCGGAAGCCGTTGAAGCCGTGGTCGGAGATCACCATCAGCAGCGTGTCCTCGCGCCGGCACTTCGCCATCGTCCGGCCGACCAGGCCATCCATGCTCTTATAGAGATCCTCGATGACATTTCGTCCATCCGGAACGGGATGCACAGCGCGGGCCGGATGCGTCGCGTCGATGTCGCGCCAGAACATGTGCTGCAAACGGTCCGTGCCGTCGAAGACGACGACGCACAGGCCGCGCTGGACCTTGTCCAGCGAGTCGAAGAACATCTTCTCCCGCTCGCAGTCCGCATCGAGGCACTGCTGCAGGAAATGCTTGTCGCCGAGGACGTGCTCGTTGACCGCCCAGGTGTCCTCGGCCAGGCCGAGCGTGGCGAACGGCCCTTGCCGCTTGGTCAGGTAGAGCGAGTAGACCGACGGCGAGCTGATCGGCATGACCGGGCTTTCCGAGTCGATGTTCACCGGCGTCACGTACAGCCCGAACTGCTCGCCCGCTTCCAGCAGCAGAAAGCGGCACAGGCCGTGGATCTTGACGCCGGGGGCGACGTGGAAAGGAACCCGAATCCAATCGGTATACTCGTTTTTTCGCAGCTCGTGCTTTTTCCCGGCGATGCGGAGCGTCGCGCGGTCGCCGTTCTGGACCACGACGACGAACGGCGTCCGTAGGGGCGGGGTTACCCCGCCCCTACCGCCATTGGCCAAGTACGGATTCTCCGGGCCGATGAGGTCGGCGGAAATCCGATCGCCGATCCGTCGAACGCGGTGGACCTCGCCGCCCGTGCGCTCTCCTTCGCGCTCCGGCCGGGTGGTGTAATAGGAAAACATCCCCTGCGTACCGCGCAGGTCCGGGGCGCACATGGCCGACAGCAGCACGCCGCGCAGCTTCTCCGGCGGGAACGTGATCGGCACCCGGATGATGCTGCTGAAGACGCCGTGGTCGCCCAGGTAGTTCCAGAACGGCCGGCTCTTGCGCAGCAGGCGCACATCCGCCTTGCCGAGCGGAATCTGATATTTGCCCAGGCGGATCATGCGCCGCGGCGGCCGAATCTCCACCGAACTCAGCTTCGGAGCGTAGGTCGTGCGATCCGGAGTCAGAAAGTCGTAGATGTTGTGTTTGCCGGGGTTGGTCCCCGTCTGGAACGAGGACCACGCCACAGGCGAGATGGACGGCAGCGTGGTCCCCAACGGTTTGAAGCAGCCCTGCTTGCGCAGCGCCTCCAGGTGCGGCAATTTTCCTTCGGCGAGCATCCGCTCCGTGAGCGTGTAGTCGAGCCCGTCGAGGCCCAGCACCACGACCCGCTTGAAACGGCTGCGACCCACCGCCCGCCGGCCGAAGACCGCCCGCCACAGCAGCCGCAGCGGCCAGGTGAGCAGCAGAAGGAGCGCCGTGCTGAATGCGGTGATCAGCGTCCAGCCGGCGCCGACGATGGTGAAGCCGGCGCCGGGGCCGATGTAAGCGAAGAGGAGTGCGGTCATCGCGCTCACTTGTCTTTCGATTCCGCGGGCGCGACCTTGATGTAGCGGTCGGCGTACTGCAGGAAGGTCGGCCAGTTCGGCCCCGTGGTATGGCCGCCGGCGTGCTGACGGAAGGCTACCTCGCCGTCGGTCAGGCCGGCCTCGACCGCGGGCATTTCGGACGTACCCAGGCCCTTTTTCCCCAGCAGCTCGTACACCGGCCCGGCGCCGACGCCGGCCAGGAACATGCCCTTGGCGTCCACCCAGCCGTCGCCGGCCTGGCGCGTGCCGCAGCTGATGAACACGGCGCGCGGGGCGCACAGCGCCACTAGCTCGTGCGAATCGACCGGAAGGTCGTCCCACTTCAGGGGGCCGGCGTACTTCAGGAAGTTGCCGGCCATCCAGTGGTACTCGCCCGAGGAGGCGACGTTTTCCACCAGCTCGCCGCAGTTGCGGCGGTGCAGCTTGACGCCGCCTTCCCCGGAGGAGCCGATGAAGCCGATGGCGAAACGGTCGTCGTAGGCCATCGTCACGATCGCCGCCTTGCCGTAGCGAGAAAGTCCCTCGATGCCGACCTGCTTGGCGTCCACCGCCGGGTCGGTCTCGAAGTAATCGAGGGCGCGGCTGGCGCCCCACGCCCAGGCTCGCAGCGCGCCCCAGTCGTCCGCCTGGCGCGGCTGGCCTTTGTTGCACAGGCCGATGATGCCCTTGGTCAGGCCGCCGCCGTTGTCGGCCTGGACGGAAGTGGGAATGAGAATGGCATAACCCCAGCCCTTGGCCAGCACCTGCTGCTGCCAGCTGTTGGGGGCCGCTTCGCCGAAGCCGGGCGGGCCGAAACCGGCGAAGCCGAACTCCATCATCACCGGCACCGACCCTTTCGCGTCGGCCGGCGTGGTCAGCGTGAGCTTGATATCGACAGTGATCTGCGGATACGCCGAGTTATCGACGTGGCCGACGAGTTGCTTGGTCACGACATCCCGGTCGCCGACCTTGCGATTTTTCGTGTCGCTCACCTCCCACTTGACCTTCGGCGTTTCCTTGGGCATCCGGCCATAGACTTCGCGGTCGAAGTCCTCCACGATTTCCGGCCGGCGCTGCTTCCACCACATTTCCGGCGTCGTGACCTTCACGCCGCACTCGAGGACGAGCGGGTCGGGCAGCTTCGGGTACGGATTGGCCTTGGACTCGTCGTAGTTCGCCGCGTTGGCCGCCTTCGGATCGTTGCCGTTCGCCCCTTGCCGGAGCGAATCGATCTTCAAAAGATCCATCAGGCGCTTGTGGTCCTGCTGCGCGGTCAGCTGCACGGGGGGCGGATCGTCGCCGCGCGCCGCCGGCGCCAGGAAGGACACAACGAGGCAGGAGCCGATCAACAGCATTGCACGAGCGGACATGCGTTCCTCCCTACCTGTATTATCCATATTTGGCTAACAGCTAACAGCTAACAGCTCATAGCTGTTAGCCAACATGAGACGCCGGCTTATCGCGCGGGACCCGGCTGAAGCTCCTCAATCGTTTTGCCTGGTTTCAGCTCCTTATCCTTTAACCCAGGGAAATCCGCGGCGTAACGGGGGGCGCGGAACAGGCCGCCTCCGCCGGCCGGACCGCCCATGCCGGGGAAGCCGCCCGGACCGCCGGGGAAGCCGCCGGGAGGGCCGCCTGGAAATCCCCTTGCCATGTCCTGCATCTGCTTGAGCTGCCTTTTCTGGTCGTCCTTCAGCATCGCGTCGAGCTTGCCGTCCACGTCCTTTTGCAGATCCGCCAACTGCTTTTTCTGATCGTCCGTGAACTTGAGCCGATCCTGCAGCGCCGTGGACATCAGCTTGCCGGCCGGGGATGTCTCGCCGAACCCGGGCGGCCGGTCGTCGAATTGCTTCTTCTGATCGTCGGTGAGCAGCTTGGCGAGCTTGTCCGCGGCTTCCTTCTCGGCCGCCTCCAGCTGCTTCTTCTGGTCGTCGGTCAGGTTCAGCGGGCCTTGAACGAACGACGAGAGAATCTGCCCCAGCTTCGGCGGGCCGCCGAATGGAATGGGGCCGCCGGGGAAACCGCCGGGAGGGCCGCCGGCGAACATCCTTGCCCCATCTTGCATCTGTTTCAGCTGTTTCTTCTGATCGTCGGTGAGGACGCCGGCCAGCTTCTCGTCGGCGGCCTTTTGCGCTTCCTGCACCTGCTTCTTCTGATCGTCGGTGAGCTTCAGTCGGTCCTGCACGGCCGCCGACAAGAGCTTGCCCGGCGGCGGCAATTCGCCGAAGCCGAGCGGCTTCTCCTCAAATTGCTTCTTTTGATCGGCGGTGAGGATCTTTGTCAGCTTTTCGGCCGCCTCCTTCTCAACCGCATCGAGCTGCTTCTTCTCGTCGTCGGTCAGTCGCAGGAAGCCCTGGAGGAACGACGGTAGGACGACCCCCAGCTTGGGCGGGCCGCCGAACGGGCCGCCGCCGAACGGGCCGCCGCCCGGCGGGCCGCCGAACGGAAAGCCGCCGCCCTTCTCCGGGTTGACGTATTTCCACACGGTTTCGCCCTTCGGCGTCACCTCGAAGACCGTGCCGGCTGGCCCGTTGCAGATGAGCGTGTCGCCGTTGGCCAGGCGGTCGGCCCCGGATATCACGGGGGCGAAAAGGTCGATCTTCTTCGGCGCAGCATAGCTCCACTCCGCCTTGTCCGGCCCAAACGCCTTGCCGGCTAGGTATGCGAAGCCGCCCTTCTCATCCACGGGCGGCGCGATCTCGTCCACCGAGGAATACGCGCCGCCGATCCGCCGCACGCCGTTGTTGAAAAGAAGGATGTGCCCCTCGCCGGGCAGACCCCTGGCGATCCACTGGGCGTTGTGCTGGCCGAAGAGCTTCTGATCCTTGAGCGCCCCCGCCCGGTAGGCCCGCGGGTTGCCCCAGCGGTAGAGGAGGTCGCCGCCCTTGCCGTACTTGCCGCCGTCATGCCCCGCGGCTTGCGGCGTCGTCGTGCCGTGGTCGATGACCCATATCTCGCTGAACTCATAGGAACTCAGCAAGATCTGATCGCGCTCCGCATTGTAGGCGACCGAGTTAATGTGCAGCCAGTCCGCCTGCATCATCGGCGGTCGGCGGCCGGCCCCGCCGATGTAGCCGATCGACCGCAGCTTGTCCAACTCCTCGGGCTTGGCGACCATGGCCGCGATCGTCGAATCGCCGAAGTTCAAGTCGATCCGCTCGGCGTGCGCGGCCACGTCGCCGTAGTTGGTCTTCTGGGCGTCGAATTCCTGAATCAGGTGATCCCAAACGTGCCATTCCCAGACGACCTTGCCGGTCTTCTCGCCCGTCGGCTGCACTTCGAGAATCGCGGCGCTGAGGACGCCGCCCTGGCCCACCGTCTCCGGCCGGCGGCCGGCGGCGACGGCGTCCTCGACGGTCTTCTTTTCCCAGACGTTCATCAGCACATTGCCGTTGGGCAGACGGCAGATGTCGTGGTTGGGCAGCTGCGTGTCGTTGACGTAGGTGAAGTCCCAGACGAGCTTGCCGTCCCAGGTGAATTCCTGAATCCGGCCGCCCGCCCCGCCGCCGAAGAAGGGCGGATTGCGGACCTGGCCGGCGCGCAGCAGATGGCCGTTTTCGAGGAGATAGGCGCTGAGTCCCGGCGGCGTGTCGCTCTTCCACGTATTGACCACGCGGCCTTCCATGTCGATCAGGTACGTATTGTTGGAGTTGCTGGGGGCGATCAGTGTGTAGCCCGGCGACGCTTTGGGGTCGTTG
>DATKHW010000883.1:0-3881 GCA_035546275.1 Gemmataceae bacterium | reverse complement strand
GGAGACTTCGAGGAAGCCGCCGGCGGCGCCGCCGGCCGGCTGGGCCGACAGCGTACCGGCGAATGTCGTGGTCGATTGCGACCAGACGATGATGCGGCCGCCGGCGCCCATTCCACCGGCGTCGGCGCTCAGCGTCGCGGCGTTGCTCACGACCACGGTTTGGGCGTTCGGCACGGCGGGGTTGTTCCCCTGGTAATCGCCGCCGACGCGGATGCGTCCGCCGGCGCCCGCCGAGCCGTCGGCGTCGGCCGTGGCGGCGATCAGCGCGATCGAATTGCCGAACAGGTCGATGTCGCCGCCCGTCGTTCCCGTCGCGGTGAACGTGCCGCTGCTGAAGAGCCGGCCGGTCGTTCCGCCGTCGATGCTGATCTGGCCGCCCGCGCCGCCGACGCCGGCGGCCGCCGTGACGGCCGCCTGCACGTCGATATAGGAGTCTGTGAAGTTCACCGTCACCGACCCGCCGGCGCCGGCCGAACCGGAGGCGCTGACGACGCCGGCGTTGAGGTAATCGACCGCCGTGACCGACACTGCCCCGCCCTGGGCGCCGTCGGCCCGCACCTGGCCCGTGCTGACGTAACTGTCCGCCGTCACGGTGATGGACGGCGCGGCGAGGCTGCCGTCGCCTTCCACAAAGAGCAGGCCGGGGCTGTTCAGCGACAGTACGGCGGCGCTGACCGCGCCGTCGATGGTCATCCTGGGCGCCGTCGCCGTCAGCTGCCCAGACTCTGCGACGGCGCCGAGGGTGGCGTAGCCGTCCGATTGGATGGTCAAATTCGATCCGGAAAGATTATCAAGCGTCAATGCGTCGACCGACCCGCCGCCGGTCAGGGTGATGTTGTGGACGGCGCTCTCGACAGCGCCGGCCAAGGCGGGGTAATAGTTCGGCGACGACGGATCGCTGGACAGTAGCTGGCCGTTGACGGTCACATTAAGGCCGCCGTCGGCCGTCGCTGCGACCTGCACGGCGGCGCCGGAACCCGTGATGGACAGCGCGCCGGAAGCGGCGCTGAAGCTCGTCAGCGCCGGTCCCGCGCTCGCCGGGCCGCCCGAGGGGGGCTGCGTCGGAACGATCGTCTTGGGGATCGTCAACGTCAAGAGGCCGGCCGGCGCCAGCCGATTTTCCAGCTCTTCCAGCCGCGGCCGGAAGGAGCGTTTACGGGTGGAGGGTGCCGACGGGAGGCGGCGCTTCGGGGAGAACATGGGTTCACCAGACTCGAGGTGAGAGCGCGGGAGCGGCGTCGCCGCGGTTTTTGGATGCGGCCCTGGCGCGAGTGCAGGGCGTTCCGTACAGGGGCTTTACTTGGCGCGATGGGGCCCCGGCGAAATAGCCGAGAAAAACGCGCCAAGGCGTAGGGATTGCCCACAACTAAATTCCGATACGCTGAGCATAACCAGTCGGCCCACCGGAGGGAAGGAAAATCTCGCGCAAATTCCGCAGAATCCGACGCCAATGATCGGACCTGCGGCAGCTGCCGCGGGAATACCCCCTCCAGACTGTAAATTCCTTACAAGCAAATCAACTGCGTTCCCGCGGCGGCCGTGACAGGGTGAACAGATGTAGCTACGGCGATGGGTATTGAGGCGCGCTTGCTTTGGCTAACAGCTATTAGCTGTCAGCTAATAGCTGTTAGCCAAGGAACTCCTCGGCCATCACGGATGCGGTCGCGGCGGCGTCTCGGCCAGCTGCTTCAGCCCCGGCGGCACATCCTTGTCGGCCACGCCGTTGGCGTGGTTGTAACTGACCGCCTGCGCCAGCCAGAAACGGAACGGTGCACTGGTATACATCCGGCCCAGGCGTTTTTGCAGGTCCTTGGCGCCTTGCTCCGGGAAAATGTCACGGAAGCGCCTGTTCGACTCGTCCGCCTGGTCTCGCAGCGCCAGCACAATGGCCCGTCCCAATTGTCCGAGAAGCTGGTATTGCCGGACGGTTTGCATTCCTTCCAGTTTCTCAAAGAGCTTCTCCGCGTCGTCCAGGCGGTGCTGATCGAGATAGCGCGTCCCCAGCTCCAGGCACAGACCCATGCCGACTGGCACATCTTCAGACTTGACGGAGCGCAGATATTTATCGAGGACTTTGTGGAGTTCTTCATCATTGAGAGGCAAATCGTCGGCGGCGTCGTCGGCCTCGGCGTTGGCGGGAGCGGGAGGCGGCGCCTGGGCGGTCGGCCGGCGCAACCAGGCCGCGGCGCCGCCGAGCGCGACGGCCGCGACCAGGCTCAGCGCAAACACGGCGATCCACACGATCCGCCGCGACGGCCGCACCATCATGCCGGTCGTCGTCCCTCTCCCCTCTCCCCCGCTTCGGGGGAGAGGGGTTGGGGGTGAGGGGGACGCCGTCGGCGGCTCCGCGGCGAAGGCGTTGCGAGCGGCATAGATGGTCTGGCCGCTCAGCCCTTCCCGGACGCGGGCCAAATCGCGGATCAGCTCGCGGCCGGTCTGGTAGCGCTGGGCCGGGTCCTTGGCCAGCATTTTGTGGACGGCGGTGCAGAGCAGCTCCGGCAGATCGGGCCGGATCGACGCCAGCGCCGGCGGCTCGTCGCGGGCGTGCTTCATGGCCACTTCAAACGCCGTGGCGCCGTCGAACGGCGGCTGCCCCGCCAGCATGAAAAAGCTGGTCACTCCCAGCGAATAGATATCGGTGCGGGCGTCCAGCGGTTTGCCCTCGACCTGCTCCGGACTCATGTAGAGCGGCGTGCCCATCGTGACGCCGCTCTGCGTGAGGTGGAGCGGCTTGTCGTTATCGAGGCAGCGCGACAGGCCGAAGTCGGCCACCTTCACTTCGCCCTTGCGGGTGAGGAGGATGTTTTCCGGCTTGATGTCGCGGTGGACGATGCCGGCCTCGCTGGCCCGTTGCAAAGCGGCCGCGGTCTGACGCATGATGCTCAACGCCAGCAGCAGCTCCGGCGGACCTTTTTTGGCGACGAATTCCTTGAGGTTGCGGCCCTCGACATATTCGAGGGCGATGTAGGGCTGCCCCTGCAGTTCGCCGACGGCGTAGACCTGGATGATGTTGGCGTGCGTCACCTTGGCGACGGCTTCCGCCTCGGCCTTGAAGCGCGCCAGCGAAGTGGGGTTGGCGGCAAGGTCGGGCCGGAGGATTTTGAGAGCGACGTTGCGCTTGAGCGAAATCTGCTCGGCCAAGTAGACCTGGCCCATGCCGCCCAGCCCCAGCCGGCGCAGGACGCGGTAATCGCCGAGGGTCTTGCCGGTCAGGTCCGGGCCGGCCGCGCCGTCGGCGGCAGGCGAACCATCGTCGGTCGAGATGCTGGGGTTCATGGTCGCGCAGCGCTCCGGGCGGGCTATATTGCGGCCCGCCGGAGATTAAACGCGCGCCGCCGTTGGAAGACCCGCTCTGTGATCGGCTTTATCATACGGCAGGGCGGCGACAAACGAAAAGGTGAACCGTACAGGCGCAGCCAGCGGCGGAATTTGCTTGCGATACGAACCGAGTTGGGTGCGAATGCAACGCGCGGCGCTATAGAATCAATGTTGGGCGAGATGAGGCGGATTGGATGGCGAAGCCCAGAAAATCACTCGGCGTCACCCCGCTGTCGAAGCTTTGGGCGATGTCTCCGGACCGGGTTTACCCGATCGAAGAGGTCCGCTGCGGCCTGGCCCAGGTCGTCAGCGTGCTGGAGGCAATCCCCGGCGTGCATTCGGTGAGCGGATTGGTAGATCACGGCGACCAAAGCGGTGGGTGGCAGGTGTGGTTTCACATCGATCCGGCCCACGCGCACGCCTGGGACGTAATCCGGCACCTGACGTTTGCAGTCAACGGGTATGATTGTGCCAACGACAAACTCGCGCATTTCGGCCCTGTGTGGGACATCGATCAGACGTTTGAGGGCGGCTCACACGCGCGGCTAGTGTGGTCAATCTGG
>DATKHW010000882.1:0-4817 GCA_035546275.1 Gemmataceae bacterium | reverse complement strand
AGTTCGGCAGCGGCTGGACGATTGTCGCTCTCAAGCGGGCCTCGAAATGACCGCCGCGGCCGGCCGCGGGGCGGCGATCCGCCGCTGCTGCGCGGGCCGTTGCGCGACTTCACTCTTGCCAACAGGAGGGGGCAGCCATGAGACGCCATCTTGCCGGGGCTGTCGCGTTGCTCGTCGTCGCCGCGCTCGCCGGCCCCTGTTGGGGTCAACGGGGCGTGCCCGCACCGGCGCCCGCGCCGGCCCCTTTCCACCCGATCGTCACGCCGGGCGGACAACCAGGCGGCGCCGGCGCCCCCGTCAACCCGTGGTTCGTGATCCTCGCGGGCGTCGTCGTGGTGGGCGTTGTCGTGCTCATCTGGATCGCCGTCCGCGCCGCGCAAAACCGGGTCATCGGCCACGTGCGCATCATTCAGACGCCGCCGGGCGAGGCCCCCGACGACATCCGCCGCGCCTGGGTCGGCGTGGAGCTGCCGTTGCGGCCCGGCGAGGGCCAGCCGCGGCGCATGGAATCGGTGGGGGCGGTGTCCAACGAGGGCCCGGCGGTCGCCGACGGCTACATCGTCGATGGCGCCTCGGCCGTGAACGCCCTGGCCGCCCAATCGCCGGAGGCGGCCGCATGGTGGCGACAGAACGCGCCGCATGTCGTCGCGCCGGGCTACCGGTTGTTCTTTCCGGCCGAGGTCTGCGAGCGGCGGGAGTAGCCGAGCAACCCCGCTGCGCCCGCTCTGGTTTTTCCGCGCCCTCAGGACGAAAATCGGCGTTAGTCCATATTTATACATTCAATACGAACGGACGCCGATTTTTATCGCAGAACCTGTATCTCAACCGAAGCTGAAGGGAGAATAGAGGAGAATAACCGTCGGTTTATTTTATAACAATTAAAATGAACTGACGCCGATTTTTCCGTTGTATTTCTTTCCGCCTCCGTTACAATCACTCTCATTCCTCTGGGGTTGCAGCACACCTCCTGGCGAGCGCCGCGCCTGTTTCCGAAAAGACCGGCCGCCCCGTGCGACGCTGGCGATCCAGTTTGCGTCTGCGACAGGACGATCATGCCCCGCTCTGACGGTAGGGACCTGGACCGTCGCCTCCCGGCCCTCGGCGCTGGCGGGGCGGACGATTTCGGCGGAACACTCCCCTACGCCGACCAGAGCTGTTCCGGCGGCCCCCGTCTGAACTCCCCATCCCTCATGGAGGTGACATCCGTGACTCGATTCCCCAAACGCGTGCTGTACGGGCTGACCGCGGCCCTCGTCGTCGCGACCGTCGCAACTGCGCGCGCCGACGCTCCGGCGCAAGAGGCAAAACGACCTTCCGAAACGCAGTTCCTGCTCTTCGCCTTCGAGAACCTGCTCAACGACGCCTGGCCCGACGTCCATGGCGTCGTCGAGACGGAAAGAGTACGCGCCTTCGTGGCCCAACGCGAGCGGCTCGTCCACGACCTCGTCGATCACGTCAAGGAAATCAGCCTGGGCGACAAGCAGCGGAACAAGGACTTGGTGGAGATGCTCGAGCTGTACATGAAATCGCTGCACGAGCACGGGGACAAGCTGGCGACCGAACTGGACGCGTGCGGCGAGGCGCTAAGGAAGAAACAAATCGAGATTTTGCTGGCGGTGGACCGCGAGGCCGGCGCGAAGAAGCTTGAGGCCGCGTCGCACGTGATGGCCACGGCCGATTTCATGTCGCGATCGACCGACGACCCCCTCACAGCGGTCTTCGCAACTGCTTTGGTCAGCTTGTCCGAAGACGCGCGGGTCAAGCGAGAAATCGTGAACGAGGCGAGAAGTCGATACCTCAAGTACCTCGCTGACAAGAAGGACGGAGGCGGCGGCGGTTTAGCCGAATACATAACAAAATCGCGGGCAACGGCGGACGGCGCGCAATCGGCGCTCCGCGCCGACCTGGCCGAGCGGAAGGAGACGGCCAAGAAGCTGGCCCTGGAACTGGCTGCGCAGCATAACTGGCCTGAGGCCGAGACGCCTTTCGCCGCCGCCGCTGACGCCGAACGTATGACCGACCTGATCACGCAAGGCCTCCGCCTCGACGCGGAGCCGGTCGAGACCTCCAAGGGCGACAGCGCAGAAGCCGACAGCCGGCTGAAGCGTGCGGCGACGTTCGCCAAGTTGGCGGAGTTGATCCCGGTTTCGAGGAACAAAGCGAACAATTATTACCGCGCCGACTTTTACTACCGGGCGGGTCTGGAGGCGAACCGCGCCGCCGCACTCACGGTCGATACGGACGGCTTCTCAGCGGCGAAAATCTGCCCCGCGGCGCACGCCTCGATCAAGTACTGGAGCCAGTACAAGAACAACAGCGACCGCGACCTTACGGGCGAGACGCTGCACAACTACTGCCTGGCGTTGTCCTATAACCGCCAGACGATCGCGGCGTTCGACGCTCTGAAGGTCGATTCCAAGTTCTTTCCGTCGCAGCCGGAGTTCTTTTACGACCAGGCCCGGATGTGTTCGGTCGCGGCCGAAGAGTACGCCGTGGAAATCGCGATGCACCCGGGGAAGACTTCCATAGAGCAGGGGCGGCAGCAACAGAGGCTGCGCCTGATGTTCCAGGAGTCGTCCCTGTCCCTCGACCGGGCGGTTTTTTTCGGCTTCAAGGACTTCGAGCGCGCCAAAAACGTCCGCGATTTGAAGGCGCTGCGCGAAGCGGAGAAAAGCGTGGTGGCGCCGCGCCGGACGTTTGAGCAAATCGTGGCCGAACCGTAAACCACCGATTCGCGCATGGCCGCGGCCTGGAAGACGCCCTCGCCTTCATGGGAGGGCGTTTCCGTCCGAGGTGTGCGAGCGGCGGGAGTAGCCGAGCGACCGGGGTTCTGGGGGAGTGAGAGGGGCTGTCGCGCCGAGGCGGCACGTCGGTTTCTTTACTCCGAGCGCCGGACGCCTTTCCGCTCGGTCTCCGCTTGCAGGTCGGGCTCCCCAGAAACCCCTTTGGACCGGCCCGGCGCCGATTGCCGCTGGAGCTGCTTGGCGCGGCGGATGCCGGCCCAGCCTTGGAACACGCCGATCGCGCCGCAAAGGAATTGCAGCAATGCCAGCACGCCGAGAGCCGACCAGACCACCCGCGGATCGGCCTTGTCCGGAGGCTCGGCCATGTACTCCTCCAGGCGAATCGCACCGGCATATTGAAGCCCGGCGACCGCCAAGAGCGCCAGGAGCGGAACGCCCCAAAGGAGACAGGTGCGCAGGATTTTCTTGCGCCCCGCTTCGCGGAGTCGGTCCGCATCGCTAGGGACGTCCGCCATGGCGCTCGCCCTCGGTCAAAGAAGGAAGCCAATCCAGCAGGCGCCGCTCGGCATGGGTCGCCTGCCCCGCGTCGGGAAACCAGGCGTCGGTTCATTTTTATACGTTAGAGATGAACTGACGCCGATTTTCACCATCCTCCGAACAGAAAAGCGGCGCCCGTTCATTTTATACATTAGAAATGAACTGACTCTTCTCTGTTGAAAACGTGCCGCACCCTGGCGAGCGAGGGGCGTCAGCCCCCTGATTTCTCGCTCCATCTGGGGGCTGACGCCCCCCGCTCGCCAGCGTTCTCGTACTGAGCAAACCGGCGCCGCTTCTCACGGCGCCACCCCGCGCTGCAGCGCCAGCTCCAGCGATCGGCTGCGCACCTTCTTCTTGATCCGCTGCACCCGCATCGCCGCCGCGTGGTACGACAGGCCGTACTCCGCCGCCGTCGGTTCGATCGCCTGCCCCTGCACGAAAATCCGCTGAAACAGCTCCCATGATTTGCGGTCCTCGCCCTGGTGCGCGCCCTCCATTTCCTTCATCGCGTCCTGCACGCTGCGCAGCATCCCCTGCGACCGCTCGTGCAAGCTGTCCACCAGGTCGTCCACCTGGTCGGCGTGCTCGAACAGCATGTCGAACACCGTCGATTTGCCGGTGGCGACCTCGCCGGGCAGCCGGCGGCGGCGTTCGCGGGCCAGGTTGCTGATTTCCCGCTGCGTGACCGTTTTCAGCCAACCGCGGAAGCTGCCCTTCTCCGGATCGTAATCGAAGCGGGGAATCGCCTCGACCAGCTTGGCGAGCAGCCGGCCGGTCAGCTCCTCGACGTCGTGGTCCTTGAGGCCGAAGCGTCGGCCCCACGCCTGCATCATGGGCGTATACAGGCTCAGGAACTGCGACCAGGCTTTGCGGTCCTCGAAGACGCGGAGTTTTTCGAGCAGGGTCTTGCTGGTGCGCATGTCAAAGGCGGGGTTCATCGGCGCTTGCTCCTGGGGAGACGGATTGGCCCGTCCATTATCCGGCGCCATCGGACCGTCAGACCGTCAGGCTGCCACGCTGCGCGACGGGGGTCTGTCGGCCTGACGCTCATCGACGCTGCTGGGCGTCGTCGGGCGCTGCCGATTTTCCTCCGACGAATCTCCGCTTTCCGTCGCCGGGCTGCAGCCGCGGGCTGCGTCCGCAGGAGCGATTTATACCATATGGAGGGGGTATCTGGGCACTCGAATATGGTGCGCCGCGGAAAGAATCGGGCGCCGGCCTGGCTTGCTGCTGCGACGGTTAAGCGACAAGCGATCGGATATAGGTTTCTCGCTCCGCGATGCGGCGAACGTATCCGCCGACTTGCCGATGGTGCGGATTAGGGTACACTCTGTTCTTTAATGCCGCAGTTCCGGCGTCGGGCTGTCGCTGTCCGACCCATCTCGTGCAGGGCCATGGGACCCTTCCTATCGACTTCTTTACGTCGCGCGAGGATTTGTCTCATGCCGCTTTCTTCGTTAGCTCGTCGGGGTTTGCGTTGCGGACCGCGAGCAAGGCCTGGATCTTGATTCGGGCGTCGGCGCCTACCTGGTAGCG
>DATKHW010000881.1:0-6492 GCA_035546275.1 Gemmataceae bacterium | reverse complement strand
ACCGAGGGCTGCGGCCCTCAGATCCTTAGATCCTTGCGCCGCGCAGCGCGTGCAATACCGCGTCATGAAACCGAGGCCGTAACTGCGGTAGCGCCTGATTCTCGCGTGTCGGGTGAACCCGGTTGGTCAAGAGCACCACGTAGACATCCAGTTCGTGGTCGATCCACAGCGACGTGCCGGTGAAGCCGGTGTGGCCGAAACCGGCGCCGGGCGCGAACAGCTCGCCGCGGTTGCTGGAGTAGGGCGTATCCACGTCCCAGCCCCACGTCCGCTGGCCCAGGCCGCCGTTGGCAAGCGGCACGGGATGCGGCGTCGTCAGCCGCTTCACGGTCAGGTCGCTCAGGATGCGCCGGTCCTTCCAGACGCCGCCGTCCAGCAGCATCTCGGCACAGACGGCAAGTTCATCCGCCGTGGCGAACAAACCGGCATGGCCGGCGACGCCGCCCAGCAGCGCCGATCGCGGATCGTGAACATCGCCGATCAGCCATTTGCCGTCGCGCTTCTCCGTCGGCGCGATGCGGTCATTCAAGGAATCGGCCGGTTTGAATCCCATCGTCGTCAAACCGAGCGGCGTGAACAGGTTTTCCTTCGCGAATTCGTCCAGCGGCTTGCCGCTTATCTTTTCAACCAGCTCGCCGAGAATAATGTAATTGAGGTCGCTATACGCGAATTTGGCGCCCGGCTCCGACGCAGGTTCCAGATCGCAGATGCGCTGGATCGCCTTGTCCCGGCCGTCCTGATAGTCGGAGACGGGGTTGTCGGGGATCAGGCCGCTGGTGTGCAGCAGCAGTTGCTCGACAGTGACTTTGTCTTTCCCCTTGGCGGCAAACGCCGGCAGATAGCGGGAAACAGGGTCGGACGGCCGCAACTTGCCCTGCTCGACCAAGAGCAAGATCGCCGACGCCGTCGCCAGGGGCTTGGTCAGCGAGGCCAGGTCGAAGATCGTGTCCACGGTCATCGGCGTCTCGGCCGGCTGCTTGCTGCGGAGGCCGTAAGCGCGGCGGAAAATGATATGGCCGCGGTGCGTAATCAGCACGACGGCGCCGGGGGCGTCGCCGTGGTCGAGGGCCTGTTTCACGACGGCGTCGATGCGGTCGAGGCGTTCACTGGAGGCGCCGACTTCTCCCGGTTTGGCGACCGGCAGCGGCGGCTCGGCTCGCAGTACCGCGGGAATGGAAAAGAGGAGAAGAGGAAAAATGCCACGATAAAGATTCATGAGAACGCCCATTCGTTTCAGAATTCCATCCGCCGCAACGCCCGAATGCCCATGCGCAGCGGCACGACCACTGCCGCCGCTCCCAGCGCCACTCCCATTGCCGCGCCGATCAGGACGGCCCACGCCGCCGTCCCGTCGTCTTCCAGGCGCGACGCCGCCAGCAAATGCCACGGCCCCGCCGTCAGCGTCAGCACCGCCAGCAAGAAGAGCAGTCCCGCCAGCAGGTTCATCGTCCCGCCGAAACCGGACACGATCCGCGACGGGTCGGTTTCGCGGAAACTCGGCAAGCAGGCCCCCATACCGACGCTCAATCCGCTGAGGCCCAGCGCCAGCACGATCACGGTCAGGACGTGCAGCAGCACCGCGGGCCACGGCATTTCCAGCGTCATGTCGCTCAGCAGCACCAGGAACTCGCCGATCAGCAGCGCCCCCGCCGATGCGAAGGCGAATTTGCCCCACAGCAATTGTCCGCGATCGACCGGCAGCAGGCCGAGAATCCAGAATTTGCGGCCTTCCAGGCTTAGCAAGGGAAATACGAACCGTCCCGTGTAGATGCAGATGAGCAGGCCGACGACGCCGAGATGCAGCCAGCTGACCAGGCTTTGATAGGTCGGGCCGATGTCCACGGCGAAGACGCGCCGGCCGGCCATGATGGAGAACGTCACCAGCACAGTGAAGATGAGGACCTGGGCCCATTGCCGCGGGTCGCGGCGAAATGTGCGGAAATCCTTGACGATCAGAAGCCGCGTCCGCCCGGAGACGAACGGCAGGCCAGCGGTCAGTGCGGCGTCCATCCAGGCGCCGCCGGGCCGCCGACGGGCCGGTCCGCCGGTCGCCAATCGGTCGCAGCCGCGGCGGTACAGCAGCCGGGCCGTGAATTCGGCAATCAGGTAGCCGAAAAGGCTGGTAATCGCAATCAGGCCGAGCTTTTCCAGCGACCCCAGCACATCGCCCGCCGCCGCGTCCATCAGACCGCGCGCCGCCCAGTGGTCGGGCGCCAACTCGGCGCCGGAAAAGGTGAAATGGCCCAGGATGCGATTCACCGCCTCCTGGCCGTCGCCGCCGCCGCGAGCCTCGTGCAGGATCTGGTAAACCCAGTAACCGCCCAACGCGCCCACAACGGCCACGCCGAGGGTCAGCACGGTGATGCGCCGGCGCGGCCAGACGTTGACAGTAAGAACGACGATAACGGCCGCCAGCGAGGCCGGCAGCAGCACAAAGCTGAGAAAAAAAGGAGGCAACAAGGCGTAATACGTCCACGGAGCCGCGCGGGCGACGCCGTAGGCGACCAGGATCGGCCCGCCCAGCAGCGCGAAGGCCCAGGCGCTAACGGCCGTGGCGCCCTGGAACTTGCAGGCGAAGATGCGGCCGTCGTGGAGCGGCGTGGCCAAGAGAAACGTCGTCTCCGGCGCCGTAAACAGGCTGCCGTAGAGGATCAGGCCGCCGGAAAACAGAAGCAGGACGCCGAGCGCTCGAAAGAGGAGGTCGAGCAGGACGCCGATGATCTGGCCGTCCAGCGGCACGTGAGCGTCCTGGTCGAGGAAGCGGAACCCCTCCGCGCTGCCGAGAAAAACCAGCGTCGCGATCAGCAACGTGATGAGGACGACGGTCAGCGGCCGGACGAGAGATCGGCTGAACAACGTCCGCAGCGCGTTGCGCAGCATGGCCCAACGCAGCCGCTGCATCAGGAAGGGCGGGCATGCCGCACGGCTCATGGCGGCGTTCCTCCCTGCGCCGCTGCCGCCGGTTCGTCGCCCGGTTCGGTCAGCTTGAGGAACACGTCTTCCAGCGAACCGTCCACCGCCGCCTGCCGGCGCAGCGCTTCCAGCGTGCCGCAGCCGATCAGCCGGCCGCGGTCCACGATGCCGATGCGGTCGGCCAATTCCTCCACCACGTCCAGCGAATGCGACGACAGGAACACCGTCACGCCGCCGTCCGCTTGCCGCCTTAACAGGTCTTTCAACTGCCGAACGCTGCGGGGGTCGAGGCCGACCGTCGGCTCGTCCACGATCAGCACTTTCGGCTCGTGCACCAGCGCCGCGGCGAACACCGTGCGCTGCCTCATGCCGTGGGAATAGCGCTCGGTAAGGTCGTCCACAAACTCGGCGAGCTGGAACAACTCGATCGCCTCGGCCACGCGGCGCCGGCCGTGGTCGCGGGACAATCCGTACATGTCGGCGATGAATTGAAGGAATTCCCGGCCGGTCAGCTTCTCGTACAGGAACGGTTGATCGGGCACATAGCTGAGCAATTCGCGGGCGCGGCCGCCGTCGGTGCGCAGGTCGAAGCCGCCGACGCGGACGGTCCCGGAGGTCGGAAAGAGCAGGCCGCAAAGCATCTTGATGGTGGTGGTCTTGCCGGCGCCGTTGGGACCGAGGAAGGCGAACAGCTCGCCGGCCGGGATTTCCAGCGTCAGTCCATCCACGGCCGTCCTGGGGCCGTACCGCTTGGTGACTTTATCGAGAGAAATCATAGGGTATCGCGATCGAGTTGTTTGCGGCCTCACTGCCCCGACGATCGACGCAGCCGCAGCGCTTCCGCTCGTTCCTCCGCTCCCTCCAGCGCTTTGCCCTGCTGCATCAGGGCCGCGCCGAGCCAGTCGTGGGCGTCGGCGTAATCCGGCAGGATGGCCAGCGCCGCGCGGCATTCGGCGACGGCGCCTTCCATGTCGCCGCGTGCGAACAGCACGCGCGCCATGTTGTTGTGCCCCAGCGCAAGGTCCCCTGAACTCACCAGTTTCAGATCCGCCTTAAAGAACGCCTGGTAATGCGCGGCCGCCTCGTCCAGGTCGCCGGTGCTGTACAGTGCCCATCCCAGGTACAGATGGGCGTAGGCGTAGTCGGGGTACAGCCGCAGAGCGTCCTCGTAAAACGGGATCGCCTCCTTGTATTGGTTCTGCGAGGCCAGCTCGAAGCCGGCCTTGCATTGGTATCCCGCGTTGTTCGGCCACCAAATCGCCGCCGCCAAATATTCAGCCCGCGCCCATCGCCACCGCCGCTGATTCCCGGGCTGCTTCGGCCACGAAACATTTTCCGGCGTGTTGAACCAGCACTCCTTGTCCAGAGTCTCGGCCAGATCGTAATGAGCCAGGCCGTAAGAGGGATCGCATTGGACGGCTTTGCGGAAGCAGCGCTCTCCCTCCATGTACTTGGCGTTGACCGCCCGATAGTCGTCGTCGGTTATCGGAACGCCCTTGCGATTGTTCTCGCTGAGACGATTCCAAATCGCATTGCCCTCCGCAATTCGGACACAGCCGATATTATTATAAGCAAGATAGTTGTTGGCATTCACATCCAGCGCGTGCTGCCAGAGCGCGAGGCTGTCGTGCCAGTAGCCGACCTGCTGCCAGGTTCCGACCGCGCAGGCGGCCAGCACGACGACCGCCGCGGCCGCCGACAGCCAAGGCCGCACCCCCGCGCGCGGCAGCCAATCGGCGGCGGCCCACGTGCCGGCGATGAATAGGCCGATCAACGGGATGTAGGTGAAGCGGTCGGCCATCGAATAATCGCCCAGCACCTGGATCAAGCCGATCACCGGCGCCAGCGTCCCCAGGAACCAGAGCCAACCGACGATCAGATAAGGCTTGCGCCGGGCAGCGGCCGCCGCCACAATGGTAATAGCCAGCAGCAGCAGTCCGGCCATGACCGCCTCAAAGAGAGAGAGATGTTGTCCGCGGATCTCCTTGGGGAAGGGATAGTAGCACACAAGGCCGGCCGGCCAAATCGTCTTGCCGATATAGCTCACATAGGAAATCAGGGCGTTTTCGATGCGTCCCGGCATCTCGCTGAGTGGATTGGCCTCGCCCCCCTGTTGCTGGGCGTACATCGTCATGCCGGTGGACGCGGCCGCCAGGAGGAACAGCGGGATTTTTTCGAGGATCAGCCGCAGCCAGGACGCCGGTGCGGTCCGGAAGCCGGGCGCTGCTTCGCCGTCGCGTGAGGCCATTTTGGGATAGCGCCGCAGCGGCCAGTAATCCAGCAGGAACAGAACGCACGGCAGCGTCACCAGCATCGACTTGGCCATGAGACCGAGCGCGAGCGCCAGCACCACGAGGAGATAGCGCCACCATCGCGGCCGCCGCGCGTACCAAACATAGGCGGCCAGCGCCAGCATCCAGAAGAGCGCGCTCAGCACGTCCTTGCGCTCCGTTACCCAGGCCACTGATTCGACGTGCAGCGGATGCAGCGCGAACAGCCCCGCCACAAAGGCGCTGCGGCCGAGTCGGCCGGTCATGCGCATCAGAATCCATAAAAGCAGCAGCGCATTCACGACGTGCAGAATGACGTTCGTCAGATGAAAGCCGAACGGCCGCTCGACGCCCCAGAGGGAGGCGTCGAGCTGCAAGGAGAGCCAGGTCAGCGGATACCAGTTGACGGTCTCCTTGTTGGTGAACGCCCACTGGATGCGGTCCCGGTTTAATCCATTTTTAATATTTTTATTGTCGCATAAACCCTGGACGACGTTGGGATTGTCGTAGACGTACTGGTCGTCGTCGTAATTGACGAAGCCGCAGTCGAAGGCTTTCCAGTAGGCGCCGACGGCGGCCAAGGCCAGCAGGAGGGCCGTCCCGGTTCCGAGCGCATAGCGGCTCGCGGCTGAGGAGCGGAGCGCAGCCTGGGCGCCGGGCGGGGGGGGCGTCGCCGGCTCCTCGACCGACGAGGCCGCCAAGGACAGGTGCTCTTGCGCCATGCGGGGATTATAGCAGCCGCGCCGCGTCAAAACCCTTGCTGGCGCTGCGGGCTTGCTGATCTACCCCCGCAGGTCCGCCGTCGGCAGGAACCGCGGCGGCTTCCGCGCACGTGTCGCCTGCTCAAAGGCGTAGGCCAGCTTCAGCAGCGTCGGTTCGCTCCACGCTCGGCCGAAGAAGGAAATCCCCACCGGCAGGCCGAACACGAAGCCGGCCGGCACAGTGATGTGCGGATAGCCCGCCACGGCCGGCGCGGACGAACTGCCGCCGCCGCGACCGCCGCCGCCGTGGACCAGGTCCGTAACCCAGGCCACGCCCGCCGTCGGCGCCACGAGCGCGTCAAGTTTATCCTTGTCCAAGGCGGCGTCGATTCCCTCCTTGCGCGATAGCGTATGATTCCGTTCGACCGCCGTCAGGTACTCGTCGCTGGTCAGCGGCCCCATTTCCTCGGCCCGCAGGAACAGCTCCTGACCGAAATACGGCATCTCTTTCTTGCTGTTTTGCTTGTTGAACTCGATGATCTCCTTCAGCGAATGAACGGGAGCGCTTGGCCCCAGCCGCTCCAGGTAGGCGTTGAGGTCGGCCTTCA
>DATKHW010000880.1:0-2915 GCA_035546275.1 Gemmataceae bacterium | reverse complement strand
CGTCATCGATGCGGATGCGCCCGAGCGCTCCGCCAGGGCGCGCAGGTCCTTGAGGATGGAAAGCGCCCGGTCGTATTCCTTGGGCTGCTTGGTCGAGATCGCCGTTTCGACTTCCCGCCACAACTCCTCCTCGCGACCGGCCAGCGATTCCAGATGACGCTCCCGGGCCGCGGCCTCCTCACGGGCTCGCCGCGCCTTTTCCCGCGCGGCTCGTTCCGCGGCGAGACGGCGCCTCGCCTCACCCCGCTTGTCGAGGGCCGCCAGCAGAACGGCGATCGTCCGCGGCGCCGACTCCTCGGCCCTCGCCGGTTCTCGGGCCTGGTCCTGACGGCAGCGCCGGAGCAGCTCGCTCGCCAGAAGGCCCGCTTCGCCGCGCACCACACTCAGCAGCAGCCCGTTCTTTTCGTCCTCCGGCAGCGCCGCGATCCAGGCGGCGATTTCCTCGGGCGACGGGCCGGCCACCGCCGCACCGGGAGAAGCAGCCGCCGCCTCGATCAGGTCCGGATCGACGCGCAGGAACTCGGCGAACTCCTTGATCCGGCCAAAGCACGGCCCCGCCTTCCCCTGCCCAGACGCCTCTCCGCATGGTACACTCGGCGTTCCCAGCATCCGCGGGGTTTCGAGGTGCATCATGCCGAATGCCGCCTGCACCGTCCGCATCCGATCCCTGAGCGCCCAACGGCGACGTCACGCCGCTTCACGGTTGCCGATCCCTGCCCCGTCGCGCCGGTTCGTCGCCGCTTGGGCGCGTCGGTCTGCGGGAAGGCGGCCCATGGCTGCCGCCGTGCGTCGGTGGCTGCCGATCAGCGCACGGGGTGTGGCGCGCACACGTGTCGGTCTGGCGGCCTGACAGGACGGGGCATTCCGGGGCGGCGTCCGGCGCTCAAGGTCAGGCCGCCGCCCGCGGCGACGTGGCGGTCTGACATGTGCGGGAACGAGGGACCAGAACGAGGCCATCTGTATGGCGGCTTATCCGACTATATCGAGTTTGAAGACCCCGGAAGACTTCGGCCGCCGCCTGGCCGCGCTCGGCGTCGAGATGCCGTTCGACGCCGACCTCCGGCCAGACGGGCCGCTCGCTCAGCCGCTCGCCGTGGACGGCCGCACCGTCGGCAATCGCTTCTGCATCCTGCCGATGGAGGGGTGGGATTCCGAAACCGACGGCCGGCCCAGCGAGCGGACATTCCGGCGCTGGCGGCGCTTCGGGGCGAGCGGGGCCAAGCTGATCTGGGGCGGCGAAGCCGTGGCCGTGCGCTCCGACGGCCGGGCCACGCCGAATGAATTGCTCCTCACCGAGGAGACGCTCGCCGACTTCGCCGCTCTGCGCGAAGCGCTGGTCGAGGAACATCGCCGCGGCGCCGGCCGCACCGACGATCTGCTCATCGGCCTGCAACTGACGCATTCCGGCCGGTTCGCGGGGCCGCAGCAGCGTGGCCGATTCGATCCCGTCCTCCTCTATCATCACCCCATCCTCGACCGCAAGTTCCGCGTCCCCGCCGGCTGTCCGCTGCTGACCGACGACGAAATCGCCCGGCTCGTGGAGGATTTCGTCCAGGCCGCCCGGCGGGCGCAGCGGGCCGGCTTCGATTTCGTCGATATCAAGCACTGCCACGGCTATCTCGGCCATGAATTCCTCAGCGCCGTGGATCGCCCCGGCCGTTACGGCGGCGATTTCTACAACCGGACGCGCTTTCTCCGGGAAATCGCCGCCAGAATCCGCGCGGAGGCGCCGGGCCTGGGGATCGGCGTCCGGCTCAGCGCCGTGGACTGGGTCCCCTTCCGCAAGGGGCCGGACGGCCGCGGCGAACCGGAGCCGTTCATCGGCCCTTACCGCCACGCCTTCGGCGGCGACGGCAGCGGCGTCGGCGCCGACCTGACGGAACCGTGCCGCTTCCTCGATCTGCTGGCGTCTTTGCAGATCCGCATGCTCTGCATGTCGGTCGGCAGTCCGTACTACAACCCGCACATCCAGCGGCCGGCGATCTTCCCGCCGTCAGACGGCTATCTGCCGCCGGAGGACCCGCTCGTCGGCGTGGCCCGGCAGATCGCAGTGGCGGCGGCCCTCAAACGGCACGCCCCGTTGCTGGCGGTCGTCGGTTCGGGATATTCCTACTTGCAGGAGTGGTTGCCGCACGTCGGCCAGGCGGTGGTGCGGACCGGCGGCGCCGACTTCATCGGATTGGGGCGCATGGCCCTGAGCTATCCGGAGCTGCCGTCCGACGTGCTGGCCGGCCGGCCGTTGCGCCGCAAGCAGATATGCCGCACGTTCAGCGATTGCACCACGGCCCCGCGCAACGGCCTCTTTTCGGGATGCTATCCGCTCGATCCGTTCTACAAGAACAGCGAAGATGCGGTCCGGCTGGCGGAGGTCAAGCGATGATGCGTGTTTCGACCGGGAACGGCTTCCTTGTTCACTTGCCGCCGGGGTGCGGCGAAGAGCCGTTTTCTCGGAGCCGCTGGGCCAGCGCCGCCCGCGTTTCTGGAGACAGGGCCGCCAGCAAATCGTCCAGGGACATCCCCTTGAGACGCTCCTCGGGCGACAACCGCTTGCGCAGCTCCTCCGCGGGCAGTTCGTTCAGAAACCGCTCGTTCGATTCTTCGACGAACTGTTTCAGCAGTTCCAGGGAGTCCGGCATGATGGCGCCCTCCAGTCGATATGTGTCGAACAGTGCTCGCAGCAGCGTGCTCGTCTCCGCCGAGCGCGGCTGGTAGTGAGCGATGCCATATTGTAGCAGGTCCGGGCGAGGGCTGAACACGTGAAGCAAGGCGTTGTGTTCCTGCTGCGGCAACTCATGCACCACCACCAGGCGGACCGTCCCGGTGAAGTGCCGCACGTCGTAAACGCCCGGCTGCACGGGCGTCAGCGCGGCCTGCCGTGCCAGGCTTTGCGGGAAGCGCACGCTCACGGCGAACAG
>DATKHW010000879.1:0-7433 GCA_035546275.1 Gemmataceae bacterium | reverse complement strand
CCACCCACCCTACGACTGGCCGAAACGAAAAGTGGGAACCTGCCGCGTGATTCCAGGATTCCCGGCTTGCCCAAAAAGCAAGCGGCCCCCGAAATCATTCGGGAGCCGCCGCAGCGATTGGAGAGTCGCAGAGCCAAGAGGCCCTTACGGATTCGGATTGGGACGGCCGGGGCCGCCTGGCCGCATGGGGAAGTCGCTGATGCTCAGCTCGAACTTGTCCCCGGTCAGGTCCTTCCATGTCTTTTTCTGTTCGTCGGTCATGCTATTGACGACCTTGCCGACGGCGTCGGCCGACATCGTCTGCACCTTCTTCATGGCGTCTTGCATCTTGGTCTGGTCGAAGCCGCCCTGGAAGGCGTCCTGCATCGTTTGCCGAATGTCTTTCTGGGCGGCGTCGGTGGCGTCCTTGATGCTCTTCTTCTGATCGTCGGTTAGCTTGAGCGAGTTCTGCACGTCATCCATGGCAAAGGCGGCGAGGCCGGCCGTTTGCATTTCGATTTGCTTGAGGCGCTTGGACTGTTCGGGCTTGAGGACGCCGGCGATGGCCTTGTCCATATCCTCGTTCTGGGCCTTCATGATCTCGGTCATCTTGTCGCGGTCGCCGCCCGCACTTTGGAACTGGTCCCGATACTTATCGCGGACCTTTTCGACCGCCTTCTGGGCGTCGCTGCTCTGGTCGTCGCTGAGCTTCAGTTCGGTCTTCACCTTGTCCACACGCAGCAGCCCGGCGGCGCCCATGCCCCGCCCGAAGCCGCCGCCGAAACCGCCGCCGCCGGGGCCGAAACCGGCGCCGCCGCCGCCCGGACCGAAACCGCCGCCGCCGGGACCGAAACCGCCGCCGCCGAAGGCCAGCACGATGTCGGTCTTGTCACCCGTCAGGTCTTTCCATGTCTTTTTTTGATCGTCGGTCAAGCCGCCCACGATCTTGGCCAGGCTATCCGCCCGCATCGACTGAATCTTCTTGGCGACCTCCGCCCGTTTGTCCGGGTCGTTGCCGGCGGCCTGGTTGATGTCGCGGATGTCGCCTTGCAGCGCCGTGGTTTCTTCCTTGATGTCGTCCTTTTGCTTGTCAGTCAGCTTCAGCGTGCTCGCGACGTCCTCCATACTGAACGCGGCCATGCCGGCGAACTGCACTTGCAGCTGCTTGGCCCGTTTGTATTGTTCGGGTTTCAGCGCGGCGGCCAGGGCCTTGTCCAAATCGGCGGACTGGGCCTTGCGGAGGTCGCCCAGCTTCTGGAAGTCGCCGTCGGTGCGCGCCTTCTGCATATCGTCCTTGTACTTGTCGTTGACCGTGTCGGTCGCCTTCTTGATGGCGGCCTTGTCGTCGTCGGTGATCTTCAGCTCCGCCTGGACTTTGTCGTTGGCCAGAATGCGTTCCAGGCTCGGAGCGCCCTGCCCGAAGCCGCGGCCGCCGCCGCCGGGCGGCTGGGCGAACGCCGGGGAGGCCGCCAGCAGCACCAGGCCGGCGGTCAGGAGCTTACGGTACACGCCACGCATCTTCCTTCTCCTCGGAATTGGGTAATGACAGCGCCTTGGGAGTACGCGAGTAGAAACTCCGCAACGGCTCGAAGGACTCGCGAGCCAGGCGCCAAGGGGATAGAGAAATACATAAGCCGACTGCAAAGGTACGGCAAGGGCGCTGCGCTTGCGCCGAAACGGCGGGGGCCGCCTGGTCGGACCGGCCGAGCCAGGCGGCGCGAACCGCACCCGCCGAGGAGGGACTCGCAACGCTCACCTATCCCTGCTGGTCGCAATCTCAGCCGCAAGACCGCCGCGCATTTTTCCTTCCGGATTTCGCGGCGGCGTCGCCGTTCGGCTGCGACTAGCAGGGTAGGAAGATGCAAACGCTGCTGGAATGTAACAACTACCGCGAATGGAGGAGCAGTCTCATGAAATCCGCATCCATCCGTATCCGCTGCACCCGATGCAGCGCCCGAATTAAGGCGGCGCGCGAACTTCTCGGCCGCCAATGCAGCTGCCCCCGCTGCGGCAAGCCGATCGTTATCCGACGCGCTGTGCCGCGGGACGCCGACCCGGTGCTGGTCCTGATGGCCGCGGAGGAGCCGAGCCGCCTTGCTTTCGCTTACCGCCGGGGCGCCTGACGGCCTGGTTCCGGCGGACCGCCGGACGCCCCCCTGGCGCGGTGCAAAAGGAACGGTCGGATTGGCGTTTCGGCCAATTACACACTAGAGTTGTGTGCCGTTCTTTCCCGTACCATACGTATGAGGGGCGTGAGGCGCGCATGGTGGGACACGTCTTTTTAGGCAAGTACAAGACGGTCCGGCAGTTGGACGAAGGAGGCATGAGCCGTATTTACCTCGCCCGCCAGACGAAGCCGGACCGCGAAGTAGTCGTCAAGGTGCTCAAGGAAACGCACCTGGCGCAATCCACCGTTCGCGAGCATTTTCGGCGCGAAATCCATATCACGTCCCGCTTCCAGCATCCCTACGCGGTCGCCTTCATCGACGCCGATCCCAGGGCGGCCGACGGCCCCATCCTCGTTTTGGAATACCTGCGCGGCGTCGATTTGCATACGCTGCTGCACCGGGAAAAACGCTTCACGCCGGAACGCATCGGCCGATTGCTGGCGCAGCTGTGCAGCGTGTTGCAGGTGGCCCACGACGCCGGCATCGTCCATCGCGACATCAAGCCCGGCAACCTGATGATCCTCTATCCCGGCACGCAGGTTGAGCAGCTGAAGCTGATGGACTTCGGCCTGGCCAAGATGTCGTCGCTGCTCTACATCTCGCCCGACGAATTGGTCGATTTCACGCTGCCGCCGGCCGCGGGGACGCCGGAATACATCGCCCCGGAGCAGGTGCGCGGCAACGAGATGGACGGCCGCGGCGACCTCTACAGCGTCGGCGTCGTCCTGTTTGAAATGCTGACAGGCCAACGGCCGTTCGTCGCTGCGACGGTGGGCGGCTTGATGCAGGCCCACGCCGAGGCGCCGCCGCCGACCTTCGCCGAGTTGGGTTTGGCCGACCTCGTGCCGCCGGCCGTGGAACAGCTGATCCGCGACTGCCTCGGCAAGCACCCCGACGATCGGCCGCCCAACGCCGCGGAGCTGCTGCGACGTTACGAGCAGGGACTCGGTAAACGGTTTCCCTTGCCGCGCCGCAGCGTCGCTGTCCCGAACCTCCGGGCCATGCTGGCGGCGAAAGACGCGGCCGGCCCCTCCACGCCGCCGCCGACGAAAACGGTGAAAACGATCGCCGACGTCCACGCCATCCAGCACAGCTTTGAGGCGCGGATGCCGGAGTCGATGGCGATGCTGAAGCTGAAGGGATTCATCCACGACCTGGGGGGCCAGGTCGTGGACAGTGTTCCGGGGCTGATCCGCGTGCGGCTGGGCGAAGCGGTCGCCGAGAAAAAAGGTGGGCTGTTCGGCTGGATGGATCGGCGGCCCCCGGTGCAGACCGTCCCGGCGACCACCGAAATCGAGCTGCACATGGCCCGGCCCGATCCGAGCCAACCAGGCCGGCTGATGATCAAACTCGTGCTGCGACCGGCGAGCGGAGCGGCGACGGCCGAATGGAAGACGCGCTGCAATCAGATCAGCCGCGATTTGCAGGCCTATCTCATGGGTCGCTGAGACGACCGACTGCCAAGATTGACGCCGTCGCCGCACGCGGCCTAAAATCCTCCTTTCCCAGCAGGGCGCCCGGAGGGGCGTCGCTCCGCGGGGAACGGAGGGTCCCACCATGGCCGAACCTGTCTTGCTCCACATCCACACCGACGGCGCCTCGCGCGGCAATCCTGGCCCGGCGGCCTATGCCTACGTCATCCAGCGCGACGGCGAGGAGCCCATCGAAGAGGCCGGCCGCATCGGCCGCATGACGAACAACCAGGCGGAATACACCGCCCTGGTTCGCGCTCTGGAACATGCCCTCGAGCTGGGGGCCGAGCACCGCGTGCTGGTTCACAGCGACAGCGAGCTGCTGGTCAAACAGATGCGCGGCGAATACCGGGTGAAGAACGAGGACCTCCGCGATTTGTACGAAGAGGCCCGCGCGCTGAGCGGCCGGTTCCGCGGCGGCGTGACGTTCCGCCATGTCCGGCGCGAAGAGAACGCCAGGGCCGACGCCCTGGGCAATGAGGCGCTGGACGGCCTGCGCGAGCCGACGCCGCGGGCGTCCAATACGCCTCGGGCTGCGGCGCCCGCGGTGAAATCGGCGCCGCCGCGGTCCGTGCGCGAGCGGGGCCTAGCCTGTCTGCGTCGGGCGGCCGCTGCATGGGCCAAGGGGGCCGCGGCGCCGACGCCGGAACAGGTATGGGACGAGCTGCTGGGCCTGATGCCGAAGCAAGGCGGCTCGTAGGCTCGTAGGGTGGGTCGAGCGGAAGCGAGACCCACCGGCGCCGATTCCGTCCCCCCTTGGTGGGTCTCGCTTGCGCTTGACCCACCCTACCCTTACAACCGCTGCATATTCTGTGGCTCGTTTCCGCCTTCCCGAGTGCGGGCGACCGTGTTGCAGCTGCGCGCACGGCACAATCCGCAACCCCCGCCGGCGCGAGCGAAGCGCCGATACATTCCGAACCGGATTCATCTAGTACGCCGAGAATTGCGGACGTACCCTTAATTTGCGGTGCGAGCAAGGCCGATAGGAAACTTGCTCAAGACGACCCGTTTCTCTTCAGTTTTTTCTAGGAAGCTGGAGAGGACAAATCAGGTCTTCTCTGTCCATTTCGCAGGATGCGCGGGACGGTCCAGGCCGCGGCGGTCGCAGTCCGCAGACTGCTTTCGCCGAGGAATTCGCCGTCGCCGCACCCCAGTGCGCTTGAATCCGTTTCAGACGACGCCGCTTCGCGCCAACGCCGGCGCCCGGCGCCGCACGCCCATTCCCTGTTTCGACGGACGCCGATCCGAGGACGCATCATGACCCGCCGAGCGCAACGACCGGCCATGACGAGCCGCAACCGGCGGCAGGACAGCCGAGTTTCCCTCCGCCTCGAAGCCCTCGAAGACCGCACTCTGCTCAGCGCCGCCCCGGCCCTTGTGCCGGGGACCTACGACCCGTCACAGCTGCTCGTGCAGTTCCAGCCAGCCGCCGTGGCGAACGGCGATCCGGTGCTGAACGTCCTGCCCGGCGCGACTCTCGGGCCGCAGCTGCCCAGCGTTGCCGGCCTGTACGACGTGGAGTTGAACGGCCTGTCCGTCAACGCCGCCCTGGCGATTTTCCAGGCCGATCCGCTCGTCGCATCCGTGACGCCGGATTATTACGTTCAGGTCACGGGCAATCCCAACGACCCGCAGTTCACCAACCAATGGGGCGTGCTCAACACCGGCCAGGCCGGCGGCACGGCCGGCGTGGACGTCAAGGCCGCGCAAGCCTGGAGCACGACCACCGGCAGTCCCGGCGTCACCGTGGCCATGATCGACACTGGAATCGATTACAATAATCCGGATCTCTACGACAACATCTGGATCAACCAGGCGGAGATTCCCAACTCTTGGTACACGAAATCCAGCGCCGCCAGCACGACCTACAATGTGGTCGTCAACAAGTCGCAGATCAAGACGGCGACGCCCGGCGTCATCACCATGGCCGACCTCAATAACCCGGTGAACAACGGTTTGGTTTGGCCCAGCGACGGCAAGAGCTACATCGACCCAAGCGATCTGCTTCGGCCGTTGGCGCAGGGCGGCTGGGAAAGCGGCAGCACGAAAGACGGCGACACGGCTCACCCCGACGACTTCTTCGGCTGGAACTTCGTCGCCAACAACAACAACCCCTTCGACGACAACGGCCACGGCACCAACGTGGCCGGCATCTTGGCG
Source organism: Gemmataceae bacterium (assembly GCA_035546275.1). Classification (GTDB taxonomy): domain Bacteria; phylum Planctomycetota; class Planctomycetia; order Gemmatales; family Gemmataceae; genus UBA4732. The sequence goes on along the minus strand of DATKHW010000879.1, from coordinate 1,654 downwards.
GCGCAGGGGAACAACGCTTACGGCGTGGCCGGCGTCGATTGGACCGTCCCGCTCATGCCCCTCAAGGCCTTCGACAGCAGCGGCCAGGCTACGCTCAGCGCCCTAGTCCAGGCGATCGACTATTCTGTGCAGCACGGCGCCAAGATTTCCAACGACAGCTGGACCGAATCGGTCAACACACTGGACCTGCAAGACGCCATCGCCGCCGCTCAGAACGCGGGGCAAATCTTCGTCGCCGCGGCCGGCAACAACGGCAGCTCGATACCCTCCTACCCAGCGCTGTACACCACCCAGTTCGACAACGTCGTCTCCGTCGCGGCGGTCACGCGCACCGGTCAGCTCTGGTCGAATTCCAACTACGGCGCCTCGACCGTGACGTTGGCGGCCCCCGGCGTGGACATCGTCGGCGACGCGGTGGGCGGCGGCGTGGACACTTACACCGGCACCTCGCAAGCTGTGCCGTTCGTCACGGGGACGCTGGCCCTGGTCTGGGGAGAGCATCCGACCTGGACGTACAAGCAGGTCATCGCCCAGGTGACATCGACCGCGACGCCGCTGCCCAGCCTCAAGGGCAAGACGATCACCGGCGGCATGGTCAACACGGCCGCCGCCGTCGGCTCCTCCAACGGCGGATCGAACTCTCCCCAGCCGCACGTCACCAGCGCCGTTTTCAGCGGGCCGAACGCCAATTCGCTCAGCAAGGCGGTCCTCACCTTCGATCAGGTGATGAACCTGTCCACGTTCACGTCGAGCCAGGTCCACTTGACGAACCCGTCTGGACAGTCGATCTCCGTGACGCCCAAGCTGGCCGCCGGCTCCAACGGCAGCCAAATTGAGATCGATTTTGCGACACAAACGATCCCGGGCGTTTACAAGCTGAGTCTGGGGAACGGCATTCTCGATTCCGCCGGGGTTGCGCTCGCCCCCTACACCGTCAGCGACACGCTAACGCAGAGCAGCTATACCTTCTCGTCGTCCGGGCCGACGACCATTCCGTCGCTGCGGACGGTGATTTCGACTATCACAGTCAACCAGGACATCACCATCGGCTCTCTCGCGGCGACGCTGAACATCACGTTCCCCAACGACAGCGGGCTGTTTATCTTCCTGCAGGCGCCGGACGGCACGCAGGTGCTGCTAGTCGCCCATCGCGGCGGGACGGGGCAGAACTTCGTCGGCACGATCCTGTCGGCCGGCGCCTCGAAAGCGATCGGCGCCGGCGCGGCGCCGTTCACGGGGACGTTCTTGCCGGAATCGACGCTGTCAGTCCTGAACGGCGGCGATGCTCGCGGCGTGTGGACGCTGTGGGTGGAGAACGACGCCTTCGGCGCGGCCGGCGTCCTCAACAGCTGGTCGCTGACCATCACGGCCGGTTCAGCCGGCACGAGCGGGACCGTCAGCGGAGATTTGGTACGCGCTTTAACCACGACCACGCCGGGGGGTCCGCCGACGCCGGCGGCGATGGGTTCGTCTGCGAAGCCGACCGTCGCCGCGGACGCCGTATTCGCCGCCGGCGCTCAGCATTTGCCGGCGATCGGCGGCATAGACGCCTGGCTCCTTCTGGGCGGCTCGTCCGCGTCGAACGACGACGACTGGACCAAGGAGTTGTCGTAACAGCCGGTGAGCAGGAGCTTCCCACACTAACCGAAGCGGC
>DATKHW010000878.1:0-2193 GCA_035546275.1 Gemmataceae bacterium | reverse complement strand
CGAGCAACAGGAGCGGGCCCGCGCCGGGAACTGAGCCGCGCTCAGACTTGGCGCCGGCGAAACAGGAATTGCTGCGTGAACAGCGGCTGGCCCGGGCGCACGAACGTAAGGCTCACGCGCACGTCGGTTTGATCGGCCCAGCTCCAGTAATAATCTTCATCGCTGGCCATCGAAACGTACCGGGCGGACCAGCCGAGCCTGCTGCCCTACTCCGATTTCCGCTGCCCGTTCCTCCGGGCCCAGAATCTCTCGCGTCCTTTGCGAATTTCTTCCGGCACCGGATGCTCGCGAATGAAGCGGGCCGTCTCGTGCAGCATCTTGAAGAACTCGACGAAGTCTTCGCTGAAGACAAAGACCCGGGTCTTGCGGACTTCCTCGGTCTTGTCATCGCGCTTGCCCTCAGTAATGACCAGAAAATGGTTGCCGTTGTTGGCCCGCTTGACCTGTGCGGCATAAGTGCGCGGGCCGACCGACTTGAAATACTTCTGGTACAGGATTTCCGGCTCGGCCGCAGGCTTGGCACTTGGTGTCGCGACGCGCTCGGTAGCCCGCGAACCCGGCAGAGGCCTGACCGCAGGTGCGGGAGATCTGCGCTCTTGAGAGACAGGGGGCATGGGATACTCCTTCCTTAAGGGACCGCAAACGCCGCGGTCCGGACGCGTTAAACCCGAGCCGGCCGCCCAAAGCACTCCGGTGAATCGGCTACTGCTTCCACTTCATGACATGCGCGTGCGACGCACGTCGCTCACCCGTAACTCCGCAACACTCCGATGACAACGCCCTGCACTTTGCAGCGGTCGGCATCGACAATGCGAGGCTCGATCGACTTGTTGGCCGGCTGGAGGCGCACCTTGGCGCCTTCTTTGTAATAGCGCTTGAGCGTGGCTTCGCCGCTGTCCAGCAGCGCCACCACCTGCTCGCCGTTGCGGGCGTTCTCGCGGCGTTCGATCACGACGAAGTCGCCGTCGCACAGGTGATCGTCGATCATCGAGTCGCCGCGGACGCGAAGCACGTACACGCCGTGACGGCTGTGAAACATCTGCTCCAGATCCAATTCCTCCCGGTTCTCGACGGCAAGGATCGGTGACCCGGCGGCGATGGTGCCTAGCAGGGGCAGCTTGGTGGCGCGGTCTTCGTCGGGGAGCTTCTCATCGGCGATGATCTCCAAAGAGCGAGCCTTGTGCTTGTCGCGCCGCAGCACGCGCTTTCTTTCCAGCGCGCCCACGTGCTCGAAGATGGTAACCTTGCTGGTGCCGAGCTGGTCGGCCAACTCCTGCATGGTGGGGGAATAACCATGCAAATGCCGGTAGTTTCGGATGGCGACCAGAACGTCCAACTGGCGAGGCGTCAGATTCATGACCAACTCCCATGTCGGCTGCGAGGCCGATTGTTTGCGGGGCGAGGTCCTCGTTCGTTCCCGGCGACCAGTAGAAGCCGGGGAGGCGCTCGGTCTCCGCGAGCATTGCCGCGAGCCCGCTCAGCAGGGCGTCGAGCTCCTGCGGCTCGAGGACACAATCCTCGACCACCAAAACCGAAGGGCCGGTAGGAACCAGCGACGGGTCTTCCTCAACCAGCGCTTCGACCTGCTCGCGGGTAAGTCTCCGATCGTCCGGCCCAAGCCCTGCGAGGTTGGGCCGCGGGGAATCCTTTCCCATCGCACAACTCCTCTGGCTCAACTTCCTGTTCCTGCCTGCCGACCGCTGTCCCGGAATACGTCAATTAGCGTTTGGAGGCTGTTCGGAAAGAACATTAACCTAACTCCAGGCGGAAAGTCAAGAGCAAAGAAGAAAAATTTTTCGGAAGCCAGAAAGTCTTCGAGTTTTAGACAAATCCGCCGCCCCGCGTCGTCTGTTTCTGCGGAGAGACGGCAAACCGGGACGCATGAATGGCCGACGCCCATGAAGCATTGGAGTGGCTGGATCAGCATGGCCCGGTTTTGTTGTTGCTTGCCCGGCAAATTGCCTCGGAAGCCAGCGCGCAGGACATCGTGCAGGAGGCATTCCTCCGCTTCTGGCGGTCGCGACAACGAGCCGAGGATCCGGTGGCGTACCTGTATGCCTGCACCCGGCACTGCGCCCTGGAGTTCCGCCGTGCCGAGCAGCGGCGCCTGGATCGCGAGCGGGCCATGGCCCGCGACGAGCGGGTTCCAGATTGCTTCGTCTGCGTGCCGGGACAGGAAGAGCGACGGCTGGC
>DATKHW010000877.1:0-4314 GCA_035546275.1 Gemmataceae bacterium | reverse complement strand
CCACCCACCCTACGTCAGCCCCGGCAGACTCGGCAGGCCGACTCCCGGCGGCAAACCTAAACTTGCCGCCATCTTGGTCGTCTCGTCCGCGATCAGCTGGCGCACCTTGGCGATCGCCTGGTTGGCGGCCGCCTGAATGAGGTCCTCCAGCATTTCGCGGTCGCCGGTCTTCATCACCTCCTCGCTGAGGGTGCATTTCACGACTTCCATCCGGCCGTTGACGCGGACCTTGACCATGCCGGCCCCGGCGTCCCCTTCGGCGGTCAGCTGCGGCAGGCGCTGCTGCAGCTTTTCCATCTCCTCCCGGATTTTGGGGAGATTGCCCAGCATCCCGGCGAGCTGACCGATTCCTTTGAACATGTCACGGTTCCTGTGCCCCCTCGCCCCTCCCCCTCTCCCCCGCCGCGGGAGAGAGGGGGAGGGGTGAGGGGGCGGTCTCGCCGAATCCTTCGTCCACGCGGACAATCTGCGCCCCCAGCGCTTCGACGGCGCGCTGGACCAGCGGCTCTTTTTCCGCCTCGGCGCGAGCATTGCGGCGGGGGCGGGCCGCGGGGGGAGGCCCCGTCTCGACGGCCGGAGGGGAAGTCGGCGCCGCCGGACCGGACGCCCCCTCGATCTTCACCGACCAGGGTCGTCCGCTGAGCTTTTTCAGGACCTCCTCGATTCGCGCGAGGCGGGTCGGGTCCTGACAATGCTCCTTGGATAGATTGTAGTCCGCCGGGAAGCGCAACACCAGACTGTTTGGCCCGAAAATTGCTGGAGGCCCCGCTTTTTCCAAATCGCTGGCCAGAAGAGGCCCTACCGAACGCAAAACTTGCGGCCAAAGCTCCGCCAGCGATTGCGGCGGAGGAGCCGACGAGCCGGAAGCGTGAGCGACGGGAACGGCGTCAGCGGCGTGGCTCACCTGCTTTTTTTTTACGCCCTCCGGCGGTGCGCTGATCTGCCGAGGCGCAGGGGCGGCTGCGGCGGGAGCCGGGGGCGCCTGCCCGATCAGCTGCGCCAGCTGCGCCACCGGCAGCAGATCGCTGATCCGGCCCAGGCGCACCAGCGCCATTTCCACGAGCGTCCGGCCGTGGCTGCTGTCGCGCAGCCGGGCGCGGGTCGCCGACAGCACGTCCAGCCCGGCCAGCACCGCGTCCAGCGTCATCGAAGCCGCATGGCGGTTCACGTCCGGCCGGCAGCGCGACGGGGTGCTAAGGTCGCGGGCCTGTTCGCCGGCGCAGTGGACCACCATCAGGTCGCGCCAGTAGGCCAGCATCTGATCGACGAGTTCTCCCATCTGCAATCCACCCTGCACGGTCGCGTCCAGCACGTTCAGGGCCTGGCCGGCGTCTCCCTGCACGACGGCCTCGGCCAAGGCCATCACGCGGTCGTCGCCGGCCATGCCAAGCAGCTGCCGCACCTGGTCCGCCGTGATGCGATCGCCGCCGAACGCCAGCACCTGGTCGAGCAGCGACTGCGCGTCGCGCATCGAGCCGCCGGCCCGGCGGGCGACCAGCTCCAGCGCCTCGTCGTCGATCGGCGTCCCTTCCCGCTCCGTGATCGTCTTGAGCTGAGCCTGAATGCGCTCCGTCGAGATGCCTGCGAAGTCGAAGCGCTGGCAGCGCGACAGGATGGTGATGGGGATTTTCTGGACTTCGGTGGTAGCGAAAATGAATTTGACGTGGGGCGGCGGCTCTTCCAGGGTCTTGAGGAGAGCGTTGAATGCCGCCTTCGACAGCATGTGGACTTCGTCGATGATGTAAATCTTGTATCGAGCGCGGGTGGTGTGGGTGCCGATGTTGCTGCGGAGCAGGCGGGCGTCGTCCACGCTGTTGTTGCTGGCGCCGTCGATTTCGATCACGTCCACGTCGTCGCCGGCCGTGATGCTGCGGCAGATTTCGCACTCATTGCAGGGAGTCGGCGTCGGCCCCTTTTCACAGTTGAGCGCCTTGGCCAGGATGCGGGCGGTGGAGGTCTTGCCGACGCCGCGAGCGCCGGTGAAGAGATAGGCATGGGCGACACGATTGCCCTTGAGCGCGTTGACCAGGGCGCGGGCGGTCGCTTCTTGGCCGACCAGGTCGGCGAAGGTCTGCGGCCGATAGCGGCGGGCCAGGACGGTGTAGTTTTCGTCGGCCATGATCCGTGGCTCTTCCGCCCGACGAGCCGGAAGCGTGAGCGACGGTCTTCTTCAACCGTCGCTCACGCTTCCGGCTCGTGGCGCGTTGGGAAAGAAAATGCAGAAACCCGCGGCGCGGCGCCGAGAGAGGCACTCCACTGCACAAGGGTCCGTTGCTTATGGCTGCACCCGTCAAGGCCTGACCAGGTTCACAACTCCCCTTTGCGTGGGACCCCTCCCGGCGTCTCGCCGCGGGTCTGCGTATTCCGCCTATTTGCCCCCCGCCGCCTCGACCACCTGGGTTCGCACGGTCGCCTTGTGGATCAAGATCGGATCCTTGGGCCGATTGTCGCCGGGCGAATCCGAGTCTTCGACGATCACCGGCTGCGTAAACATTGTACGCACCTTGTCCAGCCCCGCCGTCACCTTGCCGAAGACCGTGTATTCCAGGTCCAGGTAAGGGTCGCTGCTCAGCATTATATAGAAACTGCACGCGCTGCTGTCGGGACAGCCGGGCGGGTGCATGAAGCCGACCGCCCCCACATCGTGGGTGAGCGGCAGCGAGTTTTCAAACTTGAGCCAGTAGCCGATGGTGTCCTTCACCGTTTCGCCCTTGTCCAGCGTGCGCCCCGCCTCGACGAAGTCCAGCGGAAGGTCGTTCGGCGCCTGGGCCGCCACTTCGTGATGGATGCGGTCGAAACGCATGCCGTCGTAATAGCCCGATTCGATCAGGGCCACGAAGCTGCGGACGTGATTGGGCGCGAGATCGGGCCGCAGCTCGATTTCGATCATGCCGTAATCGGTGTCGAAGACGGCGGTGTACTGGATGCGCTTGCCGGCGGGCGTGGTGAAGCGAATGTCGTCCCAGTGCTGCTTGACGGCGTCAAGCAGCTTGGGCGTGGGCTTGTCGGTGATGGTCATGTCGGGCGGCATGCAGGAAACCAGCGGCGGATTGTCGGCGCTGAGACACGCCTCGACGAACGGGTGATAGAGCGGATCGTCGGTCGGCGGGGCGGTCTTGGCTGCCGGCGGCGGCGTGGGCGCGGCGCCGTTCAGATTTGCATCCGGTTTCGGATCGCTCTTGGGGGCGTCCGGTTTCGTGTCGGCGGCTTTGGGCGGTTCCGGCTTGGCCGGTCCGCCGGAGCAGCCTAGTGATCCCAGCCACAGCGCCGCGACGCCCAGTGCGGCGGCCCGGCGTTTTGTCCAGAATGCCATCGTCCTCTCCTTCCGTTGCGCGCAACGAGGGTCCATCCCCCTCCAGGGGGCGCGATCCTAGTCAAGCGGCGAAATGGAATCAAGCGCGACTGGACCGACACTTCTCTTGACCATCTTCTCGCCGGTCTTTACGCTCCATAAATCGCAAGATTCGCCGCCCGGAACGGCGTACTGGCCGACGCCATTCCCCCAGCGTCTCTCCCGCGCTTCCGGGACCGTATTTCCATGACCGGCGCCGAAAACCCCGAATCGATCCTCCCGGCCGTGACCGCTCCGCCGCCCGCTCCAACGCCGCTGCCGGCGCCAACCCCGTCCCCGCCGACGCAGACGGAGCGTCCCCGCCGACGCCGGTCCTGGATAACGGAAACCGTTCTCGCGGTGCTGGTCGTCGCCTTCGCTTTCCTGGCCGCTTCCTTCGTCGCGCGCAACGCCGATATCTGGTTGCACATGGCGACGGGGCGGCTGCTGGCCCACGGCCAGTACAATCCGTTCGGGCGCACCGACCCGTTCGCCTACACCACGGCCCATGTTCCCTGGATCAATCACGCCTGGCTGTTTGATTGGATCGTTTATCTCCTCTATCGGGAAAAGGCGGACGCCTGGCTGGTCGTCGGCAAGGCGGCGCTGATCGCGGTCCTGGCCGGCCTCATGCTCCTGATTCGCCGGCCGGGCAAGCCGGGCTGGATTCCGGCCTTCTGCACCGCACTGGCGGTGCTGGCGATGAGTCCACAACTGCTGCTGCAGCCGCGCTGCGTCTCCGTGATGCTGGTCGGCGTGACGTTCTGGCTGCTGTGGCGCTGTCGCGCTCCGGCCGATCCGTCGGCGAAGAAGCCGCGCTTGCCCGTGGACGCCCGCGCCCTTCTGATTCCCCTTTGCATCCTGTGGGTGAATCTCGACGATTGGTTCCTGCTTGGCCCGCTGCTGGTTGGGCTGTTCTGGATCGGCGACCTGATGCGGCCGGCGGCCCCCTCACCCCCGACCCCTCTCCCCCGAAGCGGGGG
>DATKHW010000876.1:0-12544 GCA_035546275.1 Gemmataceae bacterium | reverse complement strand
GAGATCCTTTATGACTTCCGAAACCCCCAGCGCCGGCCGCTTCCCCATCGTTCGCCCGCGCCGTCTGCGCGGCCATCCGTTGCTGCGCGGCCTTGTCCGCGAAACCGAGCTATCGGTCCGCGATTTCATCCTGCCCCTGTTCGTCCGTCCGGGCCGCGGCGTCAAGAAGGAAATCGCCTCGATGCCGGGCAACCATCAGCTGAGCGTCGATCGGCTGGTCGAGGAAGTCGGCGCCGCGCTCGACCTGGGAATACAGGCTTTCATCCTCTTCGGCATTCCGACTCACAAAGACGCGACCGGTTCGAGCGCTCTAGACGACGAGGGGATCGTGCAGCAGGCGCTGCGAGCGCTCCGCCAGCAGTACGGCGAGCGCGCCTTGCTTATGACGGACGAGTGCTTCTGCGAGTACACCGACCACGGACATTGCGGAGTGCTGAGCGAGAAAGCCGGCCGGCTCGATCTGGACAACGACGCCACGCTGCCGCTCTTGGCGGCGCAAGGCGTCAGCCATGCGCGGGCCGGCGCCGACGTCGTGGCGCCCAGCGGAATGCTGGACGGCATGGTCGGCGCCATCCGATCCGGCCTCGACGCGGCCGGCTTCGGCCACATCCCCATCCTGAGCTATGCGGCCAAATATGCCTCCGGCTTCTACGGCCCCTTCCGCGACGCGGCCGAGTCGCCGCCCCAATTCGGCGACCGCAGCAGCTATCAGATGGATCCGGCTAACGGAGACGAAGCGCTGCGCGAAGTCGCGCTGGACCTCGCCGAGGGCGCCGACATGATCATGGTCAAACCGGCTCTCTCTTACTTGGATATCGTGCGCCGGGTGAAGGATCGGTTCGGCGTTCCAACGGCGGCGTACAACGTCAGCGGCGAATTCGCGATGGTGAAAGCGGCGGCGGCTAACGGTTGGATCGACGAGCGTCGCGTGACGCTGGAGATTCTGACGAGTATCAAGCGGGCCGGCGCCGACCTGATCCTGACCTATCATGCGCGGGACGCGGCGCGGTGGCTGAAATAGCCCGCTTAAGAGGCATCAACCCGGCATCCGGTTTGCTCATTCCTTTGCGCTGTCGGTTCCAGCCGGCGCGCGTCCGGCGCGCGCGCCGGTTGGGTGCATCCCGCCGGCATTGTCGAGGAGGAGCAATCATGAAAGCGACCACCCGCAATCACGCCACGGTTGTCGGCGTTTTCGACGACATCCGAATGGCCCAGGCCGCGGTGGAGGAATTGCGCCGCGTCGGCTTCCGCGAGGACCAGATCGGCGTCGTCACCCGCGGCGCCACCGGTGAAACCGAAACGACCGTCACGGAAGGGATCGGCTCGCACTGGGAGGAGGGCGCCGCCATCGGCGCGGCCGCCGGCGCCGGCATTGGCGCTTTGTGGGCCGTCGGCATGGCGACCATTGCACTGCCGCCGCTGCTCCCGGCCGTCCTGGTCAGCAGCTGGCTGGTTTCCGTCCTGGCCAGCGCGGCCAGCGGCGCCGCCATCGCCGGCGTCGCAGGCGCTTTAATCGGCCTCGGCGTCCCGGAGGATGAAGCGACCTATTACGAAGGCGAATTCCATTCCGGCCGAACGCTGGTAACGGTCCAGGCGCCCGGCCGTTATGAAGAGGTATGCGACATCCTCAACCGCTTCGGCGCCTATGACTTCCGCAATCGCCGACTCGCCGAGGACAAACGGACGATGAACGTTTCCGTCAACAGAGCGACCGTGGTCAGCGAGGAGCAGAAAACCCGCTAATGAGGAGCTGGATAGCCTTTTTAGAAGGCTGGATGCTGCTTTGGCGCCGGCTGCGGCGGAGTTTCCCGTTCTTTGGGCCATTCTTTCTCAGCCGGCGCACTTCGTTCACGGGCGCGCTAGGCGGCGTCGATCAGTCCTCCGTCAGACCGTAGAACCGGACTGCATTGCCGTAGAAGAGTTTGTGCTGATCTTCCTCCTGCCGTTCCGATACGACCTCCTCCAACGCCTCGACCCATTGCCGATACGTCGCGGCTTTGGTGCAGACCGGCCAGTCGCCGCCGAACATCACGCGATCCGGGCCGAACACTGCCAACGTGAGGTTGATTATCGGAGCCAGATCGTCAGCCTTCCACTTGCCAGGCGCGGCCGAAGCCACAATACCGGACACCTTGCACACCACATTTTGTCGCCGCGCAATCTCCCGCATGTCCTTTTGCCACTGCGACCGATCCTTCGCCTGCGCGTCGGCGTTGCCGCAATGGTCGAGGATGAACCGCGTGCCGGGGCAAGCGTCGATCAGCTTGGCCGCGTCCGGCAGGTCCTTCGCCCTCATGCACAGATCGAAACTCTTACCCAGTTCGCCGAGCAGCCGGACGCCGTTGATGAATTTGGCGTCAAGACAATAACCCGGCGGCGTGCCGTCCACATGCAGGACCTGGCGGACGCCCTTGATATAAGGGCTGTCCTTGAAACGGCCGATGTACTTTGGAAACTCATCGGAAGCCGGCCGGCCGCCGATCACCGCGGCGGCCATCGGACTGTCAGCCCGCTGACACAGGCCGATGACATGTTCCGCTTCTTCAGTCTGCTGCTCCGGCGCGACGTCCACCTCCATGTAAACCGTCTTGACGACGTTCAGCCCAACCGTGGCCTCGGCGTAGTCGCTCAGGACGTAGCTCCGATAGAGCACGTCGTCCTGCTTCAGCCAAGGCAGACGAAACCTGGACAGGTCCCACAGATGCTGATGCGTATCGACGATGGGGAGCATAACGGACTCCAGGGGCGCGGCGGCGACGGCGCCGGCGACGCAGCCGAAGGTCAGCGACGCGGCTTGTTGGAGGAAAGCGCGACGGTCGGTGCGGGGCATGGTCCTTTACCTTGGTGCAGCGGCGAGGCTGACGGCATTTTACAGGCGAGCGGAGCGAATGGCTGGCTTGTGTGGACCGCCGTCCCGCGTCATAATGCAGAAAAAGGGCCGCCATTCCCATGTCCAAGTTGCCGCCGCTGCTGGTTGTCGCCCTCGTCGCGGCGTCGGCCCTTGCTGGCTGCCAGCGCTCCCCGACCCCGCCTATCGCCGCTCCCGTCGCGCCGCCCCCCGTGGCCGAGTCGGCTGGTCGGGTGCTGGACGGCGAGGACCCGTTAATCGGCGCTACCGTCCGACTTCAAGCGACGACTCACACTGCGACGACTGGCGCCGACGGCGGCTTCCGGCTGCCTGCCGGCGTCAGGGCGGCGCACGTTACGGCCTGGAAAGAAGGCTATTTCATCGGTTTTGCTGCTCCCGACGCGGCCCCGCTGGACGTGCGGTTAAAGCGCTTGCCGACCGGCGACGATCCCAATTATCAGTGGATCGATTCCGGCGCCGGCGCGGACGGCCAAGGCTGCGCCAAGTGCCACGATGCAATTTATAAGGAATGGTCTCTCAGCGCCCATAGCCGATCCGCGACGGGGAAACATTTCCGCAATCTGTACGACGGCACGAACTGGTCCGGCAAGCCCGGCGTGGGCTGGAGCCTGCGCGACGAGAATCCGACCGGACTGGCCGTGTGCACGTCCTGCCACGCTCCCGCGGTCGGCGAAAACGACCCCGCGCAGTACGACCTGGCCGATTTGAAGGGTACGGCCGCCCAGGGCGTCCATTGCGACTATTGCCACAAGATAGCCGGCGTCCGCGACGGCAAACTCGGCCTTACGCACGGCCGATTCAATCTGCATCTCTTGCGGTCGCAAAAGGAGCAAGTGTTCCTGGGTCCGCTCGACGACGCCACGCGCGGCGAGGACGCCTATTCGCCGCTCTATCACGACAGCCGCTACTGCGCCTCGTGCCATGAGGGCGTGGTCTTCGGCGTCCATGTTTACAGCACATTTTCGGAATGGCGCGACAGCCCCGCGTTTCGCAAGGGCCAGCAATGCCAGGATTGTCACATGAAACCGACGGGCCGAATGACGAACCTGGCGCCGGGCGCCGGCGGCGTGGAACGCGATCCGAGGACGCTGGCCAACCATCGGCTCTACGATGGGAATCTGGAGGAAATGCTGCGCGGCTGTATGCGGGCGGCCGTGGAATGCCGGCGGGATGCCCAGGGAGTGCGGGCGACGGTGGACTTGACCGCGGAGGGCAGCGGGCATCGCGTACCGACGGGATTCATCGACCGGCACTTGATTCTGACGGTGGACGGCGAGGACGCGGCGGGCCGGCCAGTCGCCGCGCGAGACGGGCCGCGGCTTCCGCCTGCCGCCGGCAAGGAACATAGCGGCCAAGCGGGCAAGCTTTACGCCAAGCTGCTGCATGACTTCGACGGCCATAGTCCGGCGCCCTTTTGGCGAGCCGACCCGGATGCGACCGACACGCGGTTGCAACCGAACCAAGCCGATGAGACGGCGTACACATTTCCGCCCACGGTGCAGCGGGTCCATGTCCGCGTCCTTTATCGCCGCTTCTGGGAGGAAGTCGCGCGGACCAAACACTGGCCCGATCAGGACATCGTTGTGCTGGACGAGACGGCGGAAGTCGGCCAGCGGCCCGCCGGCGATTAAGGCTGCCCGGCGTTTTGCATTTTGAGCGGCGGCTTGCTATCGTAGGCCAAGTCGAGTCGCCCCACCTCTTCGCGGGGACGCCATGCTCGTCGTCATGCAGAGTCACGCCACGCCGCAACAGATCGAGCAGGTCCTCGGCGTCATTCGCGGCATGAACCTCACGCCGCATCCACTGCCCGGCGCTACCCGCACGGCCATCGGCATCACCGGCAACGTCGGCGCCGTCGATCCGCGTCTGCTCGAAGTGCTGCCCGGCGTCTCCGAGCTGATTCGCGTCACCAAGCCGTACAAGCTGGCCAGCCGGGAAATGCACGAAGACGACACGTATGTGCGCCTGCGGCAAACCATCGTCGGCCCGGGCACATTTACGATCATCGCCGGGCCGTGTTCGGTTGAAAACGAGGCCATGATTTTGCGCACAGCCGATTTCCTGCGCGAACACGGCGTCTTGCTGATGCGGGCCGGCGCCTTCAAGCCGCGTACTAGCCCATACGCATTCCAGGGCCTCGGCCAGCAGGGCCTGGACATGTTGGCGCGCGTCCGCGAGAAGACTGGCGTCGGCGTTGTCACGGAGTTGATGGATACGGAAAATGCGGATGCGGTGGAGGCGGCGGCGGACGTGATCCAGATCGGCGCCCGCAACATGCAGAATTTCAGCCTCCTCAAGCGAGTTTCCAAGGCGTCGAAACCAGTGCTGCTGAAGCGCGGTTTGTCCGCCACGCTGGAGGAATGGCTGATGGCGGCCGAGTACGTCATGGCCGGCGGCAATTACAACGTGATCCTGTGCGAGCGCGGCGTGCGGACCTTTTCCGACCACAGCCGCAACACATTGGACCTGTCGGTGATTCCGCCGGCCAAGCATGTGTCGCACCTGCCGATCCTCGTGGACCCCAGCCACGGCACCGGGAAGCGCGACTACGTTCCGCCGATGGCCCTGGCGGCGCTGGCGGCCGGCGCCGACGGCTTACTGGTCGAGGTCCATCCCGAACCGGATCGCGCCCTGTCCGACGGAGCGCAGTCCCTGAACTTCGCCGGCTTTACGAATCTGTTGGAGTCGCTGCGCCGCCTGGCGGAACCGCTGGGCCGCACGCTGAATTGAAATACAATTTCACCGCGGAGAGCGCAGAGAAAGTAGCAATTGTATTTCTCTGCGCTCTCCGCGTTCTCTGCGGTGAAATCCTCCGAGGAATCCGCCATGCGCACCGAAACCGACACGATGGGTCCCATCGATGTGCCCGACGACCGCTACTACGGGGCGCAGACCGCCCGCTCGCTGATTCACTTCGACATCGGCGACGACGTGATGCCGCGGCCGGTGATCGGCGCCTTCGGCGTCCTCAAAAAGGCCGCCGCCCTGGTCAACCGCGACCTCGGCCTCTTGCCGAAGGACAAGGCCGATCGCATCATCGCGGCCGCCGACGAGGTGATCGCCGGCAAGCTCGACGCACATTTCCCCCTGCGCGTGTGGCAGACCGGCAGCGGTACGCAGTCCAACATGAACGTCAACGAGGTCATTTCCAACCGCGCCATCCAACTCGCGGGCGGCAAGATGGGCAGCAAGAATCCCATCCATCCGAATGACCACGTCAACATGTCGCAGTCGTCCAACGACACCTTTCCAACGGCCATGCACATCGCGGCGGCCGAGGAAATCGAGCGCCGGCTGCTGCCGCAGGTGAAGAAGCTGCGCGACGCTCTGCACGCCAAGGCCGAGGCGTTCCGCGATATCGTCAAGATCGGCCGCACGCATCTGATGGACGCCGTGCCGCTGACGTTGGGCCAGGAGTTTTGGGGATACGTCGCTCAGCTGGACGCCGGGGCCAAGCGCATCCGGGCGGTTTTACCGGAGATTTACGAGCTGGCATTGGGCGGAACCGCGGTCGGGACCGGCCTGAACACGCACCCCGAATTCGCCGAGCGCGTGGCGAAAAAGATCGCCGAGGAGACGGGGCTGCCGTTCGTCTCGGCGCCGAACAAATTCGCGGCCCTGGCGGCCCACGACGGCCTGGTTATGCTCAGCGGAGCGCTGCGGACGCTGGCATGTGGGCTAATGAAGATCGCCAATGATATCCGCTGGATGGGATCGGGGCCGCGCTGCGGGCTGGGCGAGCTGTCGCTGCCGGAGAACGAGCCGGGGTCGTCGATCATGCCGGGCAAGGTCAACCCGACGCAGTGCGAAGCGATGACGATGGTATGTGTGCAGGTGATCGGCGAGGACACGACCGTGGCGATCGCCGGCTCGCAGGGCAATTTCGAGCTGAACGTCTTTAAGCCGCTCATCATCCACAATGTCCTGCATTCGACGCGGCTGCTGGGCGACGCCTGCCGGTCGTTCACGGAACATTGCGTGGACGGGTTGCAGCCGAACCGCGAGCAGATCAAGCGGCACACGATGAATTCGCTAATGCTGGTGACGGCGCTCAATCCGAAAATCGGATACGACAAGGCGGCGAAGACGGCGAAGAAGGCGCACGCCGAGGGCAAGACGCTGCGCGAGGCGGCGGTGGAGTTGGGGTATCTGAGCGAGGAAGAATTCGATGCGCTGGTGCGGCCGGAGAAGATGATTGGGCCGGGAATGTGACAGCCGGGGGAGTGGAATTCTCACGCCGTGCGCTTGTGGGGGTTGGTTCGCATGACCGCACATATTCATCCGTCTCAAGACGACCCCTCCCGCTGGACCGCGCAAACCGTCGGCATGGGTCCGGACATCCTCGACCGAATGGAGCGAGCCGTGGCGAAGGTGCGCGAGCGATTGCTGCGAGCGACGGCCGCACTTAATCTGGCCGGCGTTCCGTACGCCGTGGTCGGCGGCAACGCCGTCGCCTCGTGGGTGGCGACTGTGGATGAGGGGGCGGTGCGCAATACGCGCGACGTCGACCTGCTGGTCCGCCGGAGCGACTTGCCGGTAGTTCAGTCCGCGTTGGAACAAGCAGGCTTTGTCCACGACGAACTGCTCGACGTCGTCATGTTCCGCGACGGGCCCGAAGGCAAGCCAAGCGAGGCGGTCCACCTCCTGTTCTCGGGTGAGAAAACGCGAGCCGATCATTTGCTGCCAGCGCCGGAGCTTCAGACCGTGGACGATCCGGCCAATTTCCGCGTTATCGCGCTCGAATCGCTTGTCTCCATGAAGCTCATGTCGAACCGACGTAAGGATCAGGTCCACGTTCTGGATTTAATTGGCGTCGGACTGATCGACGGGTCGTGGTTGACGAGATTTCCGCCGCAATTGGCGGATCGATTGAAGCACCTTCTCGACACGCCCGACTCGTAAAACTGCTGCTAAACAAGCCGCAATCATCCTAACCACGGCGGCGTCTGACCGGCTGGCGGCAGCTTGACCACGCTCAGGCTGCTGATCTGCGGGTGAGCGCGCACTTCCTTCAAGGCCTCCTCCGGCGGCGTCCCGTCGAGGTTTAGCACGGCGATCGCCTCGCCGCCGGGAGTCCGCCGGCCGACCGTCATCTGAGCGATGTTGACCTGGTGCTTGCCGAAGATCGTGCCGATGAAGCCGATCAGGCCTGGCACGTCGCGGTGCGTGAAAATCAGCATCACGCCGTCCATGTAGGCGTCGAGATGGAACGGCCCCAACTGCACCAACCGCAGGTATTGATTGCCGAACAGCGTGCCGGCCGCGGTGTATGTCTTCTTCTCCGTCTGCACGTCGGCCCGGATCAGCGTGCTGAAATCGCCTGTTTGCGAGCTGGTTTGTTCGACGATCTCGATGCCGCGCTCCGCGGCCAGCAAGCGGGCGTTGACGATGTTGACGTTTTGATCGAGCCGGCTCTCCAGCAGGCCGGCGGCGAACGCCGCGGTGATGAGCCGGGTCGGCCGCGCGGCGGCGTCGCCGCGGAAGTGCAGCTCCGCTCGCTGAATCGCTCCCTGGCCCATCTGGCTGTGCAGCAGGCCGAGCCGCCGGGCCATGTCCACGTAGAGCCGCATCTCCGCCAGCTCTGCCGGGTCCACGGCCGCCATGTTGACGGCGAAGCCGACCGCGCCGCGCGACAGGTAGTCGATGAGGAGCTGGGCCGCCTCGACGGCGACGGACGTTTGCGCCTCGACCGTAGAGGCGCCGAGGTGCGGCGTGAAGACAACGTTGGGGAGCTTCAATAGCGGATGATCGGCCGGCGGCGGCTCTTGCACGAAGACGTCGAGCGCGGCCCCGGCGAGACGGCCGGATTGCAAGGCGTCGGCCAGCGCCTGTTCATTGACAATGCCGCCGCGGGCGCAGTTGACGACGCGGGCGCCTGGCTTCATGAGGCCGAGCTGGCGCGCGCCAATCAGGTCGCGCGTCTCGTCGGTCAGCGGCGTATGGACGGTGAGGAAATCGACTCGGCGCAGCAGAGAATCGAGATCGGAGAGAGCTTCGACGCCGATCTGGCCGGCCGCGGCGGGAGCCAGGAACGGGTCGAAGCCGAGGACCTTCATTTCCAGCCCGGCGGCGCGGCGGGCAACCTCCCGTCCGACGCGGCCGAGACCGACGACGCCGAGCGTCTTGCCGGCCAGCTGGGCGCCGACGAATGTCGTGCGCTGCCATTTGGCCAGGGCCGAGCGGACATGGGCGTCGCCGGCCGGGATATGGCGGGCCAGGGCCATGAGCAGGGCGACGGTGTGTTCGGCGGTGCTGACCGTGTTGCCGCCGGGCGTGTTCATGACAACGACGCCCTTGCGCGTGGCGGTCGCCACGTCGATGTTGTCCACGCCGACTCCGGCGCGGGCGATGGCCCGCAGCTTGCCGGGGCTTTCGAGCAGCTCGGCGGTGATTGTGGTGCCGCTGCGCACAATGACGGCGTCGGCGGCTTGCAGGGCGGCTTTGAGTTCGGCGCCCTTGAGACCGTCGCGCTCGTCGAGTTCAAATCCGGCCTGACGCAGCAAGTCAAGGCCGGCGGATTCCAGCTTGTCGCTAATGAGGACGCGTGGCATGAGGCAGAACCATCTCGGTTGTTATCGCTCTGAAACAGGGCGGCTATGGCAGACGAGCAACCTAGTTGACTTGCACGACCAAGTCGGCGCTCGAGACGGAATAAGCAACCTCCAGCGGCGGAACGCGAAGCCGACGGTGTCCGCCCCGCGTAGCGCCGACCGACAGCGGCGCGGACCTCAGCAGTTGGTCGATCCGATGTGAGGCCGTCGTCACCGCCCGCTTGTCGGAAGCTTGCATCCACAATTGTGCAAGCTGCTGCTGCGCGCCCGGCGCCCAGGTCACGGTGTATCACATCCGTTCTCCGCACGAATCTGGTCGATGTGGCTTTGCAGATCCGCTTGTTCCTCCGGATCGCTCGTCAACGTTTTCATGTGTTCGAAAACCTGATCGAGAGTGCGGCCCTGGCCCGCTTCGGCGATAGCCCGCCGCTCAATCTCGGCCCAATCCATGTGGGAGTCGTCATCCTCTCCGACCTGCGCAGTTTGCCCCTGGTTCGTCGGTACGAAAAGCCCGAGGAGTTTTCCGCTCGGGTCAAGGACCTCCACAGGCTCCACAAAGCGTTGCAGGTCTTTCAGCAAGAATTGGTCGTCGGCGATAAGCTGGATCATGGTACGGTTCCTTTCGTCGCCCCTCCCCTATCATACACCGACTTCATTGGAAATCGTCAGACCCTGCCCCATCGCCGCCTGCGCCGCCGCCACGCCAACCCCCACCTCTACCGGGTGTCCCATCTCCAGCAGCGTCAGCTCCAGCGCCGCGATCGCGCCCAGCACCTCGAAATAGTCAATGTATCCCATATGTCCCAGCCGCACGATCTTGCCCTTCAGCACGTCCTGGCCGCCGGCCAGCTTGAAACCGTATCCCTTTTCGAGCTTCTTCAGGAGCGTCTCGCCGTCGATCCCCTCCGGGACCTTGAATACCGTCAGCCCCTCCACCGGCTGCGCCGCGAACAGCTCCAGCCCCAGCGCCGCAATCCCGGCCCGCGCCGCTGCGGCCACCCGTGCATGGCGCGCCCAGATGTTCTCGATCCCTTCCGCCCGCAGCCGCTTCAGGCTGGCTCGCAGCGCCCGCACCAAGGTGATCGCCGGCGTAAAGGGCGTCTCGCCGGTCTTCACGCCGTCGCGGTACTTCTTCATGTCGAAGTAGAACGCGTGCGGCGTCAGATTCTGTTCGATCCGCCGCCACGCCTTGTCGCTCACCGAGGCGAACGCCAGGCCCGGCGGCAGCATCAGCGCCTTTTGCGAGCCGGTGACGCAGACATCGACGTGCCAGTCGTCGGTCCGCATCTCCGTGACGCCGAGGCCGCTGATGGCATCCACGATCAGCACGGCCGGCGTCTGCGCCGCCAGCTTGCCGAACGAGGCGATGTCATGCCGCACGCCCGTGGCCGTCTCGCTCAGGGTAGCCGTAACGGCCGTCACATCCGGATGCTTGGCCAGCGCTTCGGCGAGCTGTTCCGGCTGGATCGGCTGGCCGTATGGCGCCGTCACGTTGATCGGCTCGGCGCCGAAGGCCTTGCACAGGTTGCGCCAGCGCTCGCCCCAGCGGCCGGCGCTCAGGCAGATCACCTTGCCGCCCGGCGGGACGCAGTTGACGACGGCCGCCTCCATCGCTCCGGTGCCGGAACAGGTCAGCGTCAGCACCGGGTTGTTCGTGCAAAAGACATATTGGAGGTCTTCCTGCACTTCCAAAAGGAGGTGCTTGGCCTGGGCGCTGCGGTGGTAGAAGACCGGCTTGGCCATCTCCAGGAGCGTCTCTTCGGGGACCGGCGTTGGGCCGGGCGTCAACATACGGTGCTTCATTTCTTGTCCTTTGCGGCGAGATTCGTTGGCGTTTGGCCCCGTAATCATGTTAGATATTCCGGTGGGGCGGAGCAGCCCCATACGGCCCGCCGTAAACGACGGGCCTACGGGCAAAAGCCCCGTGAACGGGGCTGAAGGCATTCTAGCCCGGTTCACCGGGCTTCGGCACATAGGCCCGCCCTTGAGGGCGGGCCGTCTCTCGCGGAGCATTCTCATGGCGACCGACGGTTTCACCACCCGCCCCGTTTACATGGGCACGCACGGCGTCCTCGCCGCCGGCCACTACTTGGCGGCCCGCGCCGGCCAGCTGATGTTCGACCGCGGCGGCAACGCCGTCGACGCCGTCGTCGCCTCCGGCTTCGCCCTCAACCTTCTCAAGCCGCACCTCAACGGCCCCGGCGGCGAGGTCCCCCTCCTGGGCTACTCCGCCAAGGAGGAAAAAGTCTTCTCGATCTCCGGCCAAGGCTTCGCCGGCAAGGCCGAGACGGTCGATTGGTTCAATAAGGAAGGCATCGATCTCATTCCCGGAGACGGCTTTTTGCCGGCGACCGTCCCGGCCATGTTCGGCTCATGGGCGTTCGCGCTTATGCGTTTCGGCACGCTGACGCTCAAGGACGTGCTGGGGCCGGCCATCGACATGGCCGAATCCGGCTTCCCGGTCTATCCCGGATTGCGTCACGCAATCGCCGGACTTGCAAAGCGATTTCGTGAGGAATGGCTGTCCTCTGCCGCGGTCTATCTGCCGAACGACCGCATCCCGGCGATTGGCGACGTACTCAAGAACCCTGACTTCGCCGCGACGTTCAAGAAGGCGGTCGATGTCGAAACCCGTGAGGCGAAGCGCGGCCGGGAAGGCGCCATCCAGGCCGTCATCGACTGGTGGTACAAGGGAGACGTCGCCGCTGCCATCGTGGAATTCATGAAGACGCCGATCCTCGACGCCAGCCACAAGAAGCACGCCGGCCTGCTGACGGCCGACGACTTCGCCGCGTGGAAGCCGAAGCTGGAAGAGCCGGTCACGGTCGATTATCACGGCCTGTCGGTCTACAAGTGCGGGCCGTGGACGCAGGGGCCGGTTTTCCTGCAACAGCTGCGGTTGCTCGAAGGCTACGACCTCCAGAAACTCGGCCACAATTCGGCGAGCTACATTCACACTGTCGTCGAGGCGTCGAAGCTGGCGTTCGCCGACCGCGAACGCTTCTACGGCGACCCGAAGTTCGTCG
Organism: Gemmataceae bacterium; assembly: GCA_035546275.1. Lineage (GTDB taxonomy): Bacteria > Planctomycetota > Planctomycetia > Gemmatales > Gemmataceae > UBA4732. Next base: position 98 of record DATKHW010000876.1, on the reverse strand, counting down.
ACGTGCCGCTGAAACTGCTGCTTTCCGCCGACTACGCCGACGAGCGTCGCAAGCTGATCGACGCGAAAAAGGCCTCGACGGAGATGCGGCCGGGACAT
>DATKHW010000875.1:0-2697 GCA_035546275.1 Gemmataceae bacterium | reverse complement strand
GACGACTTCAACCTCGAAAAGCGTCGCTACGGCAAGATCATCATCATGACCGACGCCGACGTGGACGGCAGCCACATCCGCACGCTGTTGCTCACGTTCTTTTTCCGACACATGCAGGAATTGATCCGCGCTGGCCGCGTTTACGTGGCCCAGCCGCCGCTCTACCAGGTCCTCCGCAAGAAAAAGAGCGAATACGTGCTCAACGAGCGGAAAATGCGGCAGACTCTCACCGAGCTGGGACTGGAGAACACCGAATTGGTCATCCGTGACGGCGACGGCGCGGCCGAAGTCCGGCGGCTGACGGGCGAGGAGCTTCGCCGGGTCGTCGAGCTGCTCAACAAGCTGGAAGAAACGGTGCGGGTGGTGCAGCGGCGCGGGATTGATTTCGCGGATTTCCTGGCCAAACGCGACACCGCCGGGCGGCTTCCACTCTATCGCGTGGTGGTCGAGGGCGAGGAGCACTTCTTCCACAGCGCCGACGACCGCGATCAATTCCTTCGTGACAACAAATTCGTCGTCGACGACGAAGACGCCCGAGAAGTACAGAAGGGCGCCTCAAGCGGCTCCTCCCCGGGAGCAAGCCCCAACGGCAACGGCTCTCAGCACGCCCGCCGGCTCCAGAAAAGTCAGGAGTTGCACGAGGTCCGGGAGATGGAAAAGCTCTTCTCGCAACTCGAAGGATACGGCCTGTCGATCGACGATTATTTCCTGACGCAGGAAGAGTCGGTCAGCGGTGAGAAACTGGCCACCAAGTACGCGCTGCTAAACGAAGAGAAGGTGCACGACGTGGCCGGCGTGGCCCAGGTTCTCCCTGAAATCCACCGCATCGGAAAGACGGGCATCGAGGTCAAGCGTTTCAAGGGGCTGGGCGAAATGAACAGCGATCAATTGTGGGAAACTACTCTCGATCCGGGAGTGCGGGTCCTGCTCAGAGTCACCATGCACGAGGCCGCCGAGGCCGAGCGCATGTTCAGCGTTCTGATGGGTGAGGACGTCGAACGCCGCCGCCGGTTCATCGAGGAACACGCGCTGGAAGTGAAGAACCTGGATGTGTGATAGATGCTCGATCGTCGGGGTGCGGGCCCTCAGCCCGCCTGCAAACCCTTGGCGGGCAGAACGACCAGGTCCTGGGCATCCACACGCCCGAAGACGTGTTGTCCGTCCTGAAAGGCGGGCCCGCCAATCAGGGCGGTCAAATGACCGAACTCCGTTTCCAAATGTAGTTGCCGCGTCGCCCCGCGGAAGACCTGTTCGCGCACTCGTGCGGAAAAGCAATTGAGCCCTTGCGAGCGCTCGGCGGCAAGGCGGATGTTCTCCGGGCGAATGACCACGAAGCCGACGCTCTCGCCCGGCGGCAGGGCCGCCGCCCTTACGTGCAGCCTCCAGCCGCTTGCGACCATAAGCTCCGCGTCTTCGCTGCCGCGTGAAAGCAGCTTTGCTTCCAAGAGATTCGCCTGCCCGAGAAAATCCGCGACAAACGCCGTCGCGGGTTTGTGGTACACGTCAGCCGCCGTGCCGATCTGTTCGATTCGGCCTTGGTTCACCACCGCAACCCGGTCTGACATCACCAGTGCCTCTTCCTGGTCGTGCGTGACAAAAATGAAGGTAATTCCAACTCGTGCCTGGAGCCGTTTGAGCTCGATCTGCATAGCCCGGCGGAGCTTGGCGTCGAGGGCCGCCAGCGGCTCATCCAGCAGCAGCACTCGCGGCCGGCACACCAGGGCCCGCGCCAGCGCTACCCGCTGCTTCTGACCGCCGGACAGTTGGCTGGGCTTGCGATGCTCCATGCCGCCCAGCGACACCAGTTCGATCGCCTTCCGGACGCGCTCCCGGCGCTCCAGCGATGCCACCTTTTTCAACTTCAAACCAAACTCGATGTTCTTCCACACGTTCAGATGAGGAAACAGGGCATAGCTTTGAAATACCTGGTTGACGTCGCGGCGGTAGGGCGGCAAGCGCGTAACGTCGATGCCATCGAGGAGCACTGATCCCTCATTTGGAACTTCGAAACCAGAAATGAGCCGCAACAGCGTCGTTTTGCCGCACCCCGAGGGCCCGACCAGGGTGAGGAATTCGCCGGATTGAACGCACAGGTTAATTCCTGCGACCGCCCAGAAGTCGCCGAATCGCTTCGTGACGCCTCGCAACTCAACCACAAGACCTCCCAGTCGCGCCCGGAATCTTACCCGTTCTCAACTGGCACGCCCGTCCGATAACCTGCTGTATACGTCAGCGCACCAAAGGCTCCTTTGCAATGAGCCATGAGGAGCGCAAGAAACGCTGGAGCCCGACGGCGGTTAAGTTCCGATAGAATGACGGGCTCTTGCAAGATTCCCCTGGCCGCAGGGATAATCCCCGCCCCTGGCGTCCCGGTCACAGCCATGGCGGACCAGGGCCGGCAATGGAAAGGAGCGCGTCTTGGATTCTCGATTTCCCGGCAGCAGCTCGTGCCATCGGTTGAAGGCTTTGGGCCCGGCACTGTCGCTGGTCACCATCGCGTTGGCCTGCGGTTGCGACACCAAGAGCTTTCTTGATCCCAGCGAGTTGGGCAGATATCAGCACGATGCTCTGGTGCTGCCGATCGTCTCGCAGGTTGATCCGGCCATCGAGCCGCTGGAAACGCCCTGGGGCCAGGCTCACGAACCGACGCTCGAGGACCTGAAGCCGGTCGCAGGCGATTACCGCATTTCTCCCAAC
>DATKHW010000874.1:0-29657 GCA_035546275.1 Gemmataceae bacterium | reverse complement strand
TCGGGCTGTTCGGGTCGATGAAGCAGACGCGGAACGGGTGGCGGACCGCCGTGCGCACGAACTGCCGGTGGACGGGGCGGCGCTCGTCGGCCCGCACGATCGAGCAGTCGGCGGACAGCTTCTGGATGGCCTGGCGCACCTCCATGGCGGTCGCGGTCGCCGGCAGCGGCTTGCCGAAGGCGATATGGACCGGGTACAGCAGCTTCTGCGGCCATTTCCAGAAGAAGCGGCCGAGGGAGAAGCTGAAGACGCTGCCCCAGACGTTGTCGAGGCACACCGGGATGATCGGCGCCGGCGAGCGCTTGACGATCTGCTCGAGGCCGCGGTGGAACGGCAGCAGGAAGCCGGTGCGGGTGATGCCGCCCTCGCCGAAGATGCACACCATCTCGCCCCGGGCCAGGGCGTCGCTGGCCGCCCGCAGCGATTTGACGATGGCGCGCGGGCCGGAGGCGCCGTCGATGGGAATGCAGCCGGCCCAGCGCAGGAGATGGCGCAGGCCCCATTTCTTGGTCCAGCCTGCCCAAACGACGAAGCGGATGAAACGCCGCTGCGTCGCCATCAGCAGCAGCCAATCGACGTAGCTGACGTGGTTGCAGACCAGCAGCGCCGCCCCCCGCGACGGTACGTTCCGCCGGCCGATGACGCGGACCCAGTAGATCGAATGGGCGATCGTCCACAGGAAGGCGCGCAGCGGCCAGTACGGCCGGAGCCAGCAGACCAGGCCGATGACGGCCAGGATCAGCACCACGGCGCCCGCGTGGAGCGCCCAATCCGACGCGGGCCAATCGGCGAAGAGGGCGGCCGACGCCAGGACGGCCGATGGATTTGCCACGAAGGGACTCCACGAAGAGCAACGGGTTTCCGGGCGCTAGTGCCCGCTAACCACGCAAACTAACCGCCGCGGCAGGCGGCGTCAAGCAGCGCCAGACGCCGCTTTCCGTCGTAGAGTAAGGCATACGCCCCTCGCGCCCGCTGGAGCATGGCCGCATGATTCAGGTGGAAAACCTGACCAAGTCGTTCCGCGACCTTCGCCGCGGCCTCGTCCACGCCGTCGATCACGTCAGCTTCGAGGGCCGGCCCGGCGAGATCTTCGGCCTCCTCGGCCCCAACGGCGCCGGCAAGACCACCACCATGCGGATTCTCTGCACCGTGCTGAAACCGACCGGCGGACGCGCCCTGGTAGCCGGTTACGACGTGGCGACGCAGCCTGGCGAAGTGCGGCGGCACATCGGTTTCCTTTCCGCCAATACCGCCATTTACGATCGCATGTCGGCCTGGGAGCTGGTGGAGTATTTCGGACGCCTGTACGGATTGACCGGGGAACGGCTGCGCGAACGGATGGAGAAGGTCTTCGCGGCTTTGCAGATGAATGACTTCCGCGACACGCTTGGCGCCAAAATGAGCACCGGCATGAGGCAGAAGGCGTCGATCGCCCGCGCCCTGATCCACGATCCGCCGGTGCTGATTTTCGACGAGCCGACGGCCGGCCTCGACGTTCTGGTGGCCCGGGCGGTGCTGCACAGCATCGAACAGCTGCGCGAAATGGGCAAGTGCATTCTATATTCCACGCACATCATGCGCGAGGTCGAACGGCTGTGCGACCGCGCGGCGATCATCAGCCGCGGCAAGGTGCTGGCGTGCGGAACCTTGGCGGAGCTGAGGCGGCAGCACGGCCAGCAGGACCTGGAAGAGCTGTTCTTCGCCCTGGTCTCGTAGGGCTGTCCGCATCTCGCAGGAAAGGGAACCGGCCGAGCGATCCACGATCGCCCGGCCGGTGGAGTTTTTATACGGGGACGTGGCTCGGATCAGACGCCGGGGCCGCCGTTGAACCCAAAGCCCTTGCCGAACTGCAGGCCGCCGCCGCCGAAACCGCCGCCGCCGAACTGCAGGCCGCCGCCGCCGAAGCCGCCGAAGCCGCCGCCGAACTGCAGGCCGCCGCCGAAGCCGCCGCCGCCAAATTGGAAGCCGCCCTGGAAGCCGCCGCCGCCGAACTGGCCGCCGCCGAACTGGAAGCCGCCGCCGCCGAACTGGCCGCCGCCGAATTGGAAGCCGCCGCCGCCGAACTGGCCGCCGCCGAACTGGAAGCCGCCGCCGCCGTTCTGGAAGCCGCCGCCCCCAAACTGGAAGCTGCCGCCGAATTCATAGCCGCCGTTGCCGCCGCCGAACTGGCTGGTGCCGGAGAACTGGCCGCCGAATTGAAGCGCGCCGAGCTGCATGTTCTGCGTCCCCCAGCCGGACGAAAAGCTCGGCGGACCCGACGGCATCGGGTTCGCTGCCGTGCGAACGATGTTGGGGGGCGGAGGCGGGGGCATGTTCAGGCGGAACTGAGCCTGGGAGGTCGTTGGCAGGGCGAAGAGGACGACCACCGCTCCCAGCGCCATGACGTAGCCGAATTGGAGCAATCGCGCGAATGAGAACATAAGGACTCCTGGAGAGATCAGGGTCACAGTGGAGGATTTCCGCGCGAGACGCTGCCTTGCCCGCGCGGCCTAGCGCCAACGCTTCCCTTTGCAGGAGTCTTGCCCCGACCATCCTTTCTGTGCTGGGGCTTGTCCCGACTTCTGCATATGTTGATTCTCAATCGTCGCCACGCTCACGTCAAGCAATTCTTTTGTAACTTTTCCAACCTGCGGGCGGCGCAACCCGTCCGCGGCGGCACGACGCCGTCCGTCGGCGCCGGCCGCCTCCGCGGATCCTGGTTCAGAGGCACTCACAAAAAGGCGGCTGGAACAGTGATTTTGGAGTTCCAGCCGCCTTTTTGTGAGCGGCGAGAGCATCGGCCTCATCACCGACGGCCGTTTTTCCGGCGGCACGCACGGCCTGGTCGTCGGTCACGTCGCACCGGGGGCGTGGGTCGGCGGCCCACTTGCTTTGCTCCGGGACGGCGACCGCGTGACGATTGACGCCGAGAAGAAGATCGTCTCGGCGGAGTAGGACGAGGCGGAATGGGCGAAGCGCAAGGCGGCGTGGAAGAAGCCGGAGATCCGGGCGCAGGCCGGCGTGCTGGCCAAGTAGGCCCGGCTGGCGCGGTCGGCGTCGGAGGGGGCGGTTACGTCGTAGGCGGCCAGCGCGGGCGCCGGCGCGACTGGCTCGCGCCCCGGCGGAGCAGGCCCGCCGTTTCAGGAATGGGCCGCGAGCTTAAGGCCTGACCGTCACGTCCGGCGCCCCGCCCGGGCTCGTGGCCAAGCTTCCGCAAAAGGTAATGGACAGAGCATGCGCTGCTTGCCCTGTCCAATGCCTTCTGCGGAACCACTTGGTCCTACGGATCAATAAACAGCGTGCCCTTTGTGTCGACCACTGACAATTCCAGGCCGACGCCTCCAAAAGGTATGTCAAGAAAGATGATTCTGTGCTTGGGGCCAACGGCTTTTTTTGTGGCGTTGTCCACGGCGGCTCCCGCCTGTTGAAATACCGGAAGCCATGTTGCCGGCCCCGCCGCATCCTTTGCGACAAGTTTGGCTCCCGTAAAGAATTTAATGTCATTTAGGTACTGTGACAGGTTTCCGAACTTGTCACCATAGGATACGGTGAGTCCGCCACCGGTTATTTCCTGACCATCTAGCCAGTTGACGCCCTTCAAATCAAAAACAAAGACCGCTGTGACTCCTATCGACCCTCCGAGGCCCAGGCCCCAACGACTGCTGGTCATTTCAAAAGTATGTCGGTCTGACACATTGCCCAGATTGAATAGCATGCCGGTTATGCTCTCAACTCCTCCAACAAGAAGTTGCCCGTCTGATTTCACCCCGAGTCCGAGCCACGTTTCTTCTAACTTCATATCAGTCTCCTTTGGTCTCAGCCGATCTTTTCCAGATGACGCCCCTTGGAGCCTCGGCAGCGACTTCAGGAGCAGCGCTTATTCACCCGAACGAACGGTTGCAGCGATTGTCCCCCTCAAGGGCGCCGTGAGTTCGTTCGTCAGCCCAACTTGGTGATCGTTTCCTTGGTTTCGTCCCGCGTGAGCCTTCGCGCCTTTTTGGCTCAAGGCGGCTCGCCGGCCCGCGTCCCTACACAAGGATCATCCCCAGTCGGTTTGGATTTGTGCCATGCGGCGGAAAGAAATTGCGGTGTGCGTGCCAGGCGCTTAGGATATAACGGCTTGCCCACAACCGCCGCGCGTCACCCTGAGGAGCGGCATGTCTTCCGAAGGCTCAATCAGCCGCTGGGTTACGGCTCTAAAGGAGGGAGACGCCGCCGCCGCGCAGCCGCTCTGGGAGCGCTACCACCGCCGGCTCGTTACCCTGGCTCGCCAGAAGCTCCAGGCGGCCCACCGACGGGCGGCCGACGAGGAAGACGTCGTCCAGAACGCCTTCCACAGCTTCTTCCGCGGAGTGTCCGCCGGCCGCTTCCCCCAGCTCAACGACCGTGACAACCTGTGGCGGCTCCTGGTCGTCATCACGGCCCGAAAAGCACTGGACCAGCTCGCGCGCGATCACCGGAAACGTCGCGGCGGCGGCACGGTTCAAGGCGAATCGGGGATATTCTCTAGGGCGGCCGACTGGGACGCCGCCGCCATCGAGCGGATCGTGGGGGACGAGCCGACGCCGGACTTCGCGGCCCAGGTCGCCGAGGAATATCATCGCCTGCTCGATCTGCTCGGCGACGAGAGCCTTTGTCAGGTCGCCGTCTGGAAAATGGAAGGCCTCACCAACGACGAGGTGGCCGAACAACTCGGCTGCTCGCGCCGCACGGTGGCCCGGAAGCTGGACACCATTCGCATCATCTGGAGCGAGGAGCCGACGCCATGAGCGACACCCCGGTTTGGCCGCGCCCGTCGCCGGCGGAGGCGCGGCGGATCGACGAGATCTGCGACCGCTACGAAGCGGCGTGGAAAGCCGGCTCGCGGCCCATGCCGGAAGAGTATCTGAGTACGGCCGGTGAGCCCGAGCGGTCGGCGCTGCTGCGCCAGCTGTTGTTCCTGGATTGGGACTTTCGCCAGCTCACGGGGGATCGGCCAGTCAGCGGCGACTACCTCGCGCGCTTCCCCGCCGACCACGCCTTGATCGAGGACGTCAGCAGCGAGATGAGCCGCCATGCGGACGATACGCCCTGGTCCGCAGGTCTGCAAAGCAACCTCCCGGAAATTGCCGTTTCTAGCTCGGCTCGCTATGAGCTGCTAGAGGAAGTCGGCCGCGGCGGCGCCGGCGTGGTCTTCCGCGGCCGCGACCGGCTGTTGGGCCGCGAGCTGGCCGTCAAGGTGTTGCGCGACGTCCACCGCCGGACGCCGGAGATTTACCAGCGCTTCGTTGAAGAAGCGCGCGTCGGCAGCCGCTTGCAGCACCCGGCCATCGTGCCCGTCTACGAACTGGGCTGGTTCGACGACCAGCGGCCGTATTTCACCATGAAGCTGGTGGAAGGGCGCACGCTTGCCGCTCTGCTCAAGGAGCGCTGCGACCCCGCCCAGGACCGGCCGCGACTGCTGGGCGTCTTTGAACAGGTCTGCCAAGCGATAGCCTACGCCCACGGCCAACAAGTCATTCATCGGGACCTGAAGCCGGCCAACATCATGGTGGGGGCGTTCGGCGAAGTTCAGGTCATGGACTGGGGCTTCGCCAAGGTTCTCGGCGGCGACGGCGAGCTGCGTGATCTTCCCTTCGCCGTGCAAGCACACGGCGGAACGGAGGCCACTCAGAGCGGCTGCATGATGGGAACGCCGGCCTACATGCCGCCGGAGCAAGCGCGGGGCCACACCGCTCTGATTGACTCCCGCGCCGACGTGTTCGCCTTGGGCGCGATCCTTTGTGAGATCCTTACCGGACGGCCTCCTTATGTGGGGACCACCATCGAGGAGGTCTGCCTCCAGGCCGCCCAAGGGAATCTGGCCGACGCCCACGCGCGGCTCGACGCCTGCGGGGCGGACGAGGCCCTGCGCGAGCTGGCCAAGCGTTGCCTCACTGCGGAGCGCGAGGCGCGGCCGGCTGAAGCTGCGACTGTGGCGCGGGACCTGGCCGCCTATCTGGCCTCGGCGCAGGAACGGCTCCGGCAGGCCCAGCTGGAACGAGCGGCGGCGGAGGCCCGCATGGAGGAAGCCCGGGCCAAGGCGAAGGCGGAGCGGCGCGCGCGGCGGTTGACCGTGGCCTTGGCGGCGGCCGCCGCCGTGTTCCTAGCGTCGGTCGGGTTCGGCTGGTGGCAGCACGATCGCACGCAGCAGGCCCAGGCCTTGCAGGCGGCGACCACGGACGGGAAGGTCGCGGCCGCCCTGGCCGAAGCCGACGAGCACATGAAGCGGAACGACTGGTCTGGGGCCGGCGCCGCGGCTACTCGCGCCCGGGAACTCCTGGAAAGCGGGGCCAGCGACCACTGGAAGCAGCGCGTGGACGAGCTGCGCGCCGAGTTGGACATGGTAGGCCGGATCGAAGAAGCCCGCCGCCTCGCTGCCGACTACAACCCCGCCGCCCGCTCCTTCCCCTTGGGGGAAGCCTTGACCCGCTATGCCGAGGCATTTGGCGGCTACGGCATCCGCGTCGGCGCGGACCCTGCGGCAGTGGAGGCCCGCCTGACGCAGCAGCCCGCTCCCGTCCGGGACGCCCTTGTGGCCGGCCTCGAAGACTGGTGGCTGGTCGCGCGGGATAGCGACGCCGCGGCCCACAAATGGCTCGGAACCGTGCTGCAATCGGTGGACGCCGATCCCTGGCGGGTCCAGGTGCGCGCCGCGGTGGATCAGCGCGACCGGCGAAAGCTGGAGGCGTTGGCAGCGAAGGCCGACGCCGCCGGCCAGCCGGCGGCGACGGTGACCGCGCTGGCCCGCGCGCTGCTCAAAGCTCAGGCTTTTGACGCGGCGATCGCCCTGTTGCGGCCCGCGCAGCAGCGCGTCCCCAACGACTTCTGGATCAACCTGGACCTCGGACAGGCGCTGGAGCAGCGCCAGCCGCCCAGCTATGCCGAAGCCTTGCGCTTCTATTCGATCGCGGGGGCGCTCCACCCGGGTACGTCAGTCGCCTATGAGGTCAACCTCGCGGCCCTTCTCGTCAAGCAGGGCGACTGGGATGGAGCTGTCGTCGTGTCGCGGAAGACGCTCGGACTGCATCCAGACTGTGCGGAAGCATACAACCAGTTGGGCGTCGGCCTGGAACACAAGGGGGATTGGGAGCAGGCCCAGGCGGCTTTTCGGAAGGCCCTGGAACTGAAACCCGATATGTCCGAAACGCATTACAACCTCGGTTTGTCTCTCGAGCAACACGGTCAGGCGGCGCAGGCCGTCGCCGAGTTCGAGCGAGCCGTTCAACTGGCGCCCGGCGACGCCGATGCCTGCTATTCGCTGGGGCACGCGCGCAACGGTCTGAAGGAATTCGACGGGGCGCTGGCCGCTTTCGCGAGGGCGATTGAGCTGAATCCCGGCTGCGCCCTGGCGTATAACGACCAGGGCAATGCCTTGATGGAGAAGGGCCGGTTGGACGAAGCCGTGGCTGCCTACGAAAAAGCGGTTCATCTCAACCCGACGATGGACGTCGCCTGCAGCAACCTGGGAAAGGCCCTGTATGGCCAGCGCCATCTGGAGCGCGCCGTCGCCGCTTGTTGCCGGGCCGTCGAGTTGAACCCCAAGTCGGCGACCGACCAATACAACCTCGGCGGCATCCTTCAAGCCACAGGGGACGTTGACGGGGCGCTCGCCGCCTACCGGGAGGCGGTCCGGCTCGACCCGAGCAACGCCGAGGCTCACTGCAACTTGCGCCAGCCTCTCCAGGAGCAAGGGCGGTTCACCGAAGCCCTGGCCGAGATTCAAGAGGGTCACCGGCTCGGCTCGGCGCAACCCGACTGGCCCTATCCGTCGGGCCGGTGGTTGAAACAGGCGCAGCGGCTCGTCGATCTGGACGCGAAACTCCCCGCCATCCTGGATGGGCAGGAAAAGCCGGCCACGGGCCATGAGCAGGTCGAGTTCGCCGCAGTGTGCAAGCTCAAGGGCCTGTACGGGGCGTCGGCTGGCCTGTACGTGGGCGCCTTCGATGCGGAGCCAAAGCTCGCGACATCGCTGGACGCAGGCTGCCGCTACCAGGCCGCCTGCGTCGCCGCCCTGGCCGGCTGCAGTAAGGGGCGAGACGTCCCCGAACTGGACGCCGCCGAACGGGCGCGCTGGCGGAAACAGGCGCTCAACTGGCTTCGGGCCGAACTGGCGGTCTGGGCCGACCGGTCCGACGACGGCTCATCATGCCGCGACGCCCTCCAGCAGTGGCGGCGTGAGAAGGCGTTGGCCGGCATTCGGGAACCGGAAGAGCTGGCGAAGCTGCCAGCTTCGGAACGCGCCGGGTGCATCCAATTCTGGGGCGACGTCACGGACCTGCTGGCCCAACGACTGGCGCCCTGATCGATCTCCCAGAGCGCCGTCCGCACTCGCCGCCGTTTGGACCACGCCCTTCCCACGCTTACAGGCGGGCCGTAATATACCGTGGCCGTGTACCTTATTGCGCTGCTCGTGGGCCGGTTGCGACGCGGCTTCCAGCGCCGGTCCGCCGGATGCGACGCCGATACACGGCAGGGAGGCGGGCTATGCCCTATCATGCCGCCGTCCGCGGCGAGGGCTTCCCCTTCGCCGACCTGCGTGCGGTCTTTGCTTGCGCCAGCGAGGAGAAGTCCGGCGACCGGCTCGCCGGCGTCGCCGCCCGCTCCGAGCGCGAGCGCGTCGCCGCCAAGTTCGTTCTTGCCGACCGCACGCTCGGCGAGATCGTCGATCAACCCCTCATCGACCCCGACAAAGACGATATAAGCCGCCTGTTGCTGGAATCCTTCGACCACGAAGCTTTCCGCTCTCTCCGCGGCGTCACCGTCGGCGAGTTTCGCGAGAGCCTCCTCGATGACGGCGCCGCCGAGGAATCCCTGCGAGCCATGGGGCGAGCCGTCACACCCGAGATCGCCGCCGCCGTCGCGCGCCTGATGAGCAACCAGGACCTCGTCCTGGCGGCTTCACGGATCCGCAATGTCTCTCGATGCGTCAACACCCTGGGCCAGCGGGGCGTGCTTGGAATCCGCACACAGCCCAACCACCCCGCCGACGACCTCGCCGGCATCCTCCTGTCCGCCGTGGACGGGCTGACGTTCGGCTGTGGCGACGCGGTGATCGGCGTCAACCCGGCCGCCGATTCCGTGGACGTGGTCGAGCGCATCCTTCGCGGCTTGGGGCGGCTCGTCGAGGCGTACGCCGTTCCCACGCAGACCTGCTGCCTGGCCCACATCACCACGCAGCTCGCGTGCCTCGAGCGCGGCGCCCCGGTGGATCTGCTGTTCCAGTCCGTGGCAGGCACGCAAGCGGCCAACGAGGCCTTTGGCGTCAGCATCGCCCTGCTGCGCGAGGGCCGTGAGCGCCTCGCCGAGCACCACCGCGGCCGCCCGCCGCTGTCGGGGGGGGCATGGGCCGGCGGGCAGGTGATGTATTTCGAGACGGGCCAGGGCAGCGCCCTGTCCGCCGACGCGCACCACGGCGTCGACCAGCTCACGCTGGAGGCGCGGGCCTACGGCGTCGCCCGCGCCTTCGACCCTTTCCTCGTCAACTCCGTGGTCGGGTTCATCGGCCCGGAGTACCTCTGCGACGAGCGGCAGATCGTGCGGGCCGGGCTGGAGGACCACTTTATGGGCAAGTTGCTCGGCCTGCCGATGGGCGTAGACGTGTGCTACACCAACCACGCCGACGCCGACCAAAACTCGGCCGACAATCTGCTGCTGCTGCTGGCCGCGGCGGGTTGTAACTACTTCATGGGCGTGCCGTGCGGCGACGACGTGATGCTCAACTATCAATCCACGAGCTACCATGACGCCGCCGCCGTGCGCCGGCTGTTCGGATTGCGGCCAGCGCCGGAATTCACCGAATGGCTCGAGCGGCACGGCGTCTTCCGCGGCGGCCGGCTGGCGCCAGCGCGCGAGGAGCGCCGGCTGCCGCTCCAGCCGCTGGAACGGGTTCTGCAGTCGCCCGCCCTGGGATACAAGGGGTAGGATATGGCGCCACATCCACCGTCCGAGCGCGAAACGCCGCTGGTCCGAGAGGCGAGGGCGCGCACGCCGGCCCGCATCCTTGTTGGCCGGGCTGGCGGCTCCTACCGCACGGCGACGCTGCTCGCCCTGCGCCGCGACCACGCCGCGGCCCGCGACGCGGTGCAGGCCGAGATCGACCTGCAGCGCGACCTCGGCGGCGACTTCGTGGAGCGTTTCAGCCTGTTCGAGGCGGCCACTTTCGCCGACTCGCAACGGACGTACCTCATGCGCCCGGACCTGGGCCGTCGGCTCACGCCGGAGAGCCGGCGGGCCGTGGCCGAGAACTGTCCGGCCGGCGCCGACTTGCAGGTCGCGATCGCTGACGGGCTGTCGGCCGCCGCGGTCGTGCGTCAGGTCCCGGAGCTGTTGCCGGCGCTGCTGGCGGAGGCCGGGCGGCGCGGCTGGTCCGTGGGCCGAACTTTCTTCGTCCGCCGCGGCCGCGTCGGCGTCCTCAACGATATCGGGGATATTCTTGATCCGGCGGTGGTCGTTTTGCTGATCGGCGAGCGTCCGGGGTTGGCCACGGCCGATAGCCTGTCGGCGTATATGGCCTACCGGCCGCGGCCCGGCGACACGGACGCCCGCCGCAACCTGATCTCCAACATCCATGCCCGCGGCGTGCCGGCCGACCAAGCCGTGCCGCGGATCCTGGCTCTGGCCGAAGCGATGCGCCGCCTGCGTCAGAGCGGCGTCTCCCTGAAAGAATCGCTCCCCGCCGGCGCCGCCCTGCCGGCCGTCCCGCCGCCCGCACTGCTCGACCCGCCGGGAGGCCCATGAAGGAACCGCACGCGGCGCCGGGCGCCCATCCACTCGACGACGACGAGAGCACGCTCCGCGGCCTGGGCTACAGCCAGGAGCTGCACCGGGGCATGGGTGCGTTTTCCAATTTCGCCGTGTCGCTGTCGATCATCTGCATCCTGGCCGGCGGCGTCACGTCGTTCCACCTTGGCTACTGCAGCGTCGGCGGCGCCTCGATCGGCCTGGGCTGGCCGCTGGCAACGCTGTTCGCGCTGGCGGTGGCCTTGACCATGGCCCAGGTGGCGTCCGCCTTCCCGACAGCCGGCGGGCTGTACCACTGGTCATCGATCCTGGGCGGGCGCGGCTGGGGCTGGGTCACGGCCTGGTTCAACCTGGCCGGCCTCGTCACGGTCCTCGCGGCCATTAACGTGGGGACCTATCAGTTCGCCGTCGCAGCTTTCGCACCGCGCCTCGGCCTCAAGCCGGACGACTGGCCGCCCATAGCCGCCTACGCAGCCCAGACGTCCGCCGTGCTGGCCATCACCGTTTCGCAGGCGCTGTTCAACCACCGTGGCATCCGCCTCACGACCCGGCTGACCGACCTCAGCGGTTACCTGATCCTGATCGTCGCTGCGGTCTTGACCGTCTGCCTGCTGGCGGCGGCGCCGTCGTGGGACCTGAGACGGCTCGTCACGTTCACGAACTACAGCGTCCTGCAAAACGACAAGGGCGAACCGCTGGTCTGGCCGCGAACGGACAACGTGGCGTGGCTGTTCCTCGTGGGCCTGCTGCTTCCGGCCTACACGCTGACCGGCTACGACGCTTCGGCGCACACGGCCGAGGAAACGCGCAGCGCGGCCCGCAACGTGCCGCGCGGCATTGTCCGCTCGGTGCTGGTTTCGGGTGTTTTCGGCTGGGCGATGCTTTGTGCTGTGGTGCTGGCGGCGCGAGACCCAGACGGGGCGGCGCGGCAAGGCGACGGCGCGTTCGCGGCCATTGTGGACGGCGCGCTGTCCGGCGTCCTGTGGGGTGCGCCGGCGGCGGTCTTGTACGTCGGCATCGCCGCGGCCCAGTACTTGTGCGGCCTGGCCACGGTCACTTCGGCGTCGCGCATGGCCTTCGCCTTCGCGCGCGACGGCGGCCTGCCGTTTTCGCCGCAGCTCCGCCGCGTCAACCCGGTTTTCCGGACGCCCATCGCCGCGATCTGGACGGTGTCGTTGCTGGCCGTCGCGTTCACGCTCTTCACGCCCGCTTACTCGACGATCACGGTGGTATGCACCATCTTCCTCTACGTCTCCTACGTACTGCCGACCGCGCTGGGCCTGTGGGCCTATCGGCGGAGATGGACGCGCATGGGGCCGTGGAACCTTGGCGTGTGGTACTGGCCGCTCGCCGTGGTGAGCGTGGTGGGTTGTGGGCTGTTGTTCGTCGTCGGGGTGCAGCCGCCGAACGACCGGGCGTTGGTCGTGGTCGCCGGCGCCGTCGTAGCGCTGGCCGCAGCCTGGTTCGCATTCGAGCGGCGCCGCTTCCGCGGCCCGCCGGCCGGCCCCGGCATTCCCTCTGCACTGTCCGCAATCTCCGCCGTTCGCTCTGCGCCGGGCGATGAGAAGAAGGTGATCTGAGTTGTGCCGTCGCGCTGCCTGCTGGACATCGGGGCCCAGTCCGGCGACAATAAGCCACCGTCCCTCGAAGGCGCGCGGTCACGCCTTCTCCCCATCCCATAGAGGGAGACCTCACATGAGACACAATCCGACCCGCAGACAGTTCCTCCAGGGCGCCGCAGCCTTGGCCGGGGCGTCGGCCCTCGGCCTTCTCCGGCCGGGCCGGCTGCTCGCCGGTCCCAAAAACCCAACCTCGCCGGTGAGCATCGCCCGCTGCCGGAGCTACGACCCCGACGACGTGCTCGGCCGGCTCAATTCCATGGCCGACCAGCTCGGCGGCCTTGGCAAGCTCGTCTCCGGCAAGACCGTCGCCGTCAAGGTGAACCTGACCGGCGACGTCCGCCAGAAGGCCGTTGGGCTGCCCTCCGGCCGGACCTACCACGTCCACCCCAACGTGGTTCTCGCCGCCGCCACGCTGCTCGACCGGGCCGGGGCGAAGCGCATACGGTTCCTCGAAGGCACCTACCAGCTGACGCCGCTGGAGGAGTACGTCCAGGGCGCGGACTGGGACCTCAAGGCGCTGGCCGCCCTCAAAGCGAAGGTGGAGTTCGAGGACACGCGCAACCTCGGCCAGGGGATGCGCTACACCGAGGTGAAGGTCCCCGGCGGCGGCAGCCTGTACCCTGCATACCTCCTCAACCACTCCTATGTCGATTGCGACGTCAACGTTTCCCTGGCCAAGCTCAAGAACCACGCGACGGCCGGGGTGACTCTGTCGATGAAAAACAACTTTGGCATCACGCCGACCGCCCTGTATGCCCAGCACGACCACGACGAGAAGAGCCAGTCGGCCCGCGTCCACGTCTTCCACGAAGGCAAGGAGCGACCGGCCGACGGCGTGCCGCAAGAGCTAGACCCCAACGGTCCGCGGCGGCCCTCGTACCGGGTCCCGCGGGTGACGGCCGATATGGTGGGCATCCGCCCCATCGATCTCGCGATCATCGACGGCGTTGAAACGGTGTCCGGCGGCGAAGGGCCGTGGCTCGACCTCAAGGCACAGCAGCCCGGCCTCTTCCTCATGGGCCGCAATCCGGTCTGCACCGACGCGGTTGCAACGACGGTGATGGGCTGCGACCCGCTGGCGAAGGCGGCGACCGGGCCGTTCCCCGGCGACAACCACCTGGCCATGGCCGCGGACCTCGGGTTGGGGACGAACGATCCCAAGGAGATCGAGGTCGTCGGGCTGTCGCTGGAGGAAGCCCGATTCCCGTTCCGCTGGGAACCGGCGAAGCGGAACGATTAACCGGATCGCGGCCGGCGCTCCCCCGCGGGGCCTGGGGCAAACTTATTCGTGTTACGTCTCCGCAATGTATCTGGCGTGAGGGGCCCTGAGGGCGAATGAGAGACGCCCGGGCAACACCCCTCCCCTAACCCCGAAACGGAGACGTGTCATGAAGAAGCTGATGATTTCCTTCGCCCTGTGCTTCGCCGCCGCGCCCGCCTTGCTCGGCGCCGCCCCGGCCGTTCAGGCCGCGGAACCGGCCGGCGCGTACCTCAAGATCGAGCGGACCGAGGTAGGGCCGTTCGAGTTCGAGAGCGTGGCCCGCGACGAGGCGCAGCGCCTGCGCGACAACGGCTACCACGCCGAGGTCTTCTTCCGCGACGGCTGGCGCGTCCGGGCCTGGCGGTATGTTTGATGCGACACGGCAGACCGGCGCGACAAGGCGTCCCACCAACCCGAAGCGCGAGCGAGGGAGTCGGTTCCCTCGCTCGCGCTTCGGGTTGGTGTGGTGGTTCATCCTCGCTCGCGTAATACCCAGGCGAACCAGAAAACGGGGGCATTCCGGATTGCGATCGCTCAGCGGCGACAGCAACCCTGAACGGCCCCGTATTCTGAACGCTTCACTCATTTGTAGCCGGCCATTTCGCGGATCTCGATCGCCGTGTCGCCCCGGCACGGACGGGCGATCACCGGCGCTGCGCAATACTTTGCCCGGGCCAGCGCGGGGACAATATTACTCAAAGTATCCGAAGAGAACTTCCAATCCCGCAGCCATGCTAAACTCGGGGAGTGGCGAGTCGCTGGTACCCCTCTTGTCGCTCCAGCGCTCGCAGAATATCGCGACGCACCTCTTCGTCACTACGCTTCCCTTGCGAAATGCCTCGCTGTGCCGCAACCGCCTTTAGCTCGCTCTTGGATAGGTCCTTCGCCAAGAACTCGCGAATTTGCTCGTTTGTGAGATTTGGGGGAATCTGAATCGGCACGCGTTGGGATTTGGGCGGGCGCGAACGCAAGGCGTCGGAGATCAAGTTGGCTAGCGCATGATCATCCTTCGCGGACTGTAGGAAGTCGATCACCTGCCCAAGCGACGGTCCAACTTCCGAAATCCTTCTTTCAAGGGGCGCTTGGGCCAACTGACCGCGCAGGACAGTGAGCCGCGCAATCAGGCCGTCGAGGTTCTCCAGAAACTTGGCCTTCGACTCCGGGTTGGCGAACGCATCAAGATCGGCCTTGATGCGGTTCAGTTGTGCGATCAGCCCACTTGGTGGATTGCGTTTCATGTCAATGGGAACCTCGACCGGAATTCCTGGGTCATCGCCCGATACAGCAAGTCGTTCTGAGACCCCGGGGAGTTCAGATAGACCGGCAACTGCTCGGTGGTTGCTTCACGAATGTCCTTGAAATCTTCAGTATGGCTGTTGAACAACTTGCCGGCAAAATGCGGGTTGGTTCGTACGTTAGCCATTTGCTCTTGCGCTACCAACTGCGTCCTTCCCGCCGTCACGTTCACCTTTACGAAGGTGAGGAAGTACTGTAACTCTCGCACACCGTCGGCGGTGGGGTTGATGATCTGCTCCGACAGGTTTCGCTCGCGGACAAGCTGCTTGATCTTCCTGTCAAGGAAGCTGACGCCAACCGTTGAGAAATGGTCGGGCATGAGAGTTACGAGATACCCGTCGCTCGCGTAAAGCGCGTTCTGTGTCGCCAGGTAGAGGTTCGGCGGGCAGTCGATGAGAATGTAGTCGTACTCGGATGCGATCTCGTCCATGGCGCGAGACAAGATCGATCGCTGGTCAAGATGGATTTGAGCGACCTCCTGAATCGTTGTGGCGGCTTTCGTGCGAGATTGCAGGCGCAAATCGATGTCCAGGAGTTCGATGGTGGATGGCACAAGGTCGATACTCGCCAATTCAGGTCGCTTCATTGGCTTGGGCCAGATCAGATGGCGGAGAGATTTGGCCTCGCCTTTCAGGTAGGCGCTGTAGACGGTTTCAAGCGATCCCGCTGACGCAACGTGATTTACCCACTGCGAGTACTCCGCACAAAGGAACGTCAGATTTGTCTGCGGGTCGGCGTCGATCAATAGCACTTTCTTCTTTGGCTCGAACATCGCCAATCCGCAGCCGACGTGGAACGTGGTAGTGGTCTTTCCGACCCCGCCCTTATAGTTGATGAACGAGATGACTTTGGCCATGGGTCTTCCTTTGAAAAGTCGACAGGCTGCGCAAGAACATTATCAGGTTTCCACTGGGTGGAGCAAGTACGGTTGTAAAGGGACGCACGGGAAAACGGGGATATTCAGGGCTCTTTCGTGATGGTCCCCGTGCCCGCCTCCCTTTTTCCTGGCCCTGGCCCTTTCCCGGCGCCCGTCATCAACCATCGCCGTCGGCCTGATCGCCGCCAAAGCGCCTCTCAAACAGACTCTGCAAGGCGGCGTCGCGCCTGCCGGCGACCACCGTCGCAACCCGTTGGCGCACGCCTGGGTCGTGACGGTGAACAGCCAGGGCGGCCAGAGCTGTTGAGGCTGCCGTCTGGGATTCGTCTGCCAGCAACGTCAACAAATAGTCCGTGGCCGCCGGCAGCCGCAGGAGCGCCAGCGCCAAATGGGCGACCTCCTGCAATTCGCCGCGTTGCTTCTCCGCAAACGACTTCAGGACCTCGAACGCTTCCGGCCGTCGAGAACTGGCCAGGGCGAGCAGCGCAGCTTCCTGGACCTCAGCCGGCGGCGTTGCGATGAACTCGGCTACGAAGCGAACGCTCTGCTCCGGATTCAACTCCACAATCCCGCTCAGGCATTCCGAGACAACCTCGGACTCGGCGTCGCCCAGACGGGCCTTGAGCCGAAGGAGAAGGCCGGCCGCCTCCGTTCCCGAATACGCCAAAGCCCGCGCAGCGCCCGCCCGCACCCCCTTCTCCGGATCAGTAAGCAGATCGACCAGCAGCGCCAAAACGCCCCGATAACGGATGCGGACGAGGCCAAAAGCGCAGGCGACCCGAATCGGCGCCGCGGCGTCAACCGGCTCACCCCAGGCCGGCTCCCTTTGTACATAGCGGATGCCGCGCAGGTAGAATTCCTCGTCGGCGAACTCCAGCTTGTTCAGGGCGTCCACGATGGCGATCTTGGCGCGACACAGCTTGTCCTTCTTCACCGGGTTGTCGAGGAATCTCACGTAAGCCGCCGCCAGGTCGGGCGCCAGGTCCGTCAAGCGGGCCTCGCCGACCAGCTCAGCCGCGTCAGCAACGACGAAATTGGATGCATCGCCGAGGAAGCCGCGCAGCTCCTGCAACAGCTGCGACGCAGCCGATGCGCCCCGGAGCTGACGCAACCGCGCGAGTTTCGCCTCGGAAGACCGTGCTTTGGCCATACGGCCGTCCTTCCACCAGGTCCCGGCCGCTCCTGACCATCGGCGGGGATTCACTTTGGCGCGAATGCGAGTAGCCACCGATTGTGCAAGAAAACAACGCGGCCATGCAAGGATTGCTGTCGCCGCGGCGCCTCAATCCTCCTTGGCCCCCAGCGTCTTCGCCATGACCTTTTCCAGGGCCGCCTCGCTCGGGGCCGCCAGCGCTACCGTCGGCTCATAGCCGCCTTGCGGGAAGGCGTCGTCGCTGGGAATGTACCCCGGCCCGCCGTCGCCGTAGCCGGCGACGCACACCGACGCCGTTTTTTCTAGGCCGGCAGGAACGCGGCCGGTGACACGTTAAAGAACCTGGCGAGCTTCACGACCTGCCCTTTGGTGAGCGACCGCGTGCCGCCCAGCACGGCGGAAATCGTGGACTGCGCCATTCCGACGGCCTTCGCCAGCTTCGGCTGGCTGAGTGCGTTGGCCCGCATCAGCTCGCGCAGCACGTCCGCCTCGGAGGCGTCCGGAATCGGGACGTGTTCCTCTTCGTAAGCCTCGACCAGATCCGTCAGCACATCCAGGTACGCCTCGCCCCCCTCGTCCAGGTCTTGCTCCTGAAGACGGTCGATCATCTTCTGCGCCTCGGCCAGGTGGCCGTCGTCCCGGATGTGGGCGAGCGGGAACCGCCTCACCAACTTGAAGTAGCTGTCCGGCAGCGTCCGGGCGGAAGTCTTGACGGCCATCGCGCTCACCTCTTTCCCTTCCGCTGATACGGGGCGCGCTTTCCATTGCGAGGCGCCTCCTTCCGCGCGCCGGGTTTCCGAGGCGGAGGCCTGTGGCAACCGCAATCCTCGATCCAGCGTTTCTTGTCATACTCCGCGTGGTCCATCACGCGTAAGACGTAAAGGATCCCCTTGCGATAGTTCACGCGGCCAATGAGGCGGAAACGGTTGTTGCCCACGTCAAAAACGACACAGTTCCCGACCTGATCCGCCGACCCGAACGTCTGGTTGAGCGCCGCGAAATGGGCCCACTCGGCGGCCTTGGCGGGCTTGTACCAGGCGGACAGGTCACGCCGGGCGGCGTCGGCGCCGCCTTTCCGGGATTCCCAGAACTCCCGCAGTCGCCGCTTGGAGATGATGCGCAAGCTGCACCTCTCGGCCGACGGAAATGTCCTTTGGTAAGAATAATCGCAGGGTGCGATAAGTCAAGGGATGTTATCGCACCGTGCGATAGGCGGCAGATGCGGTCGGGCGCTATGGGCGGACCGACGGCCAGCCCACGGAAGCGGAATGGCCACTTAATCCTCCTTGGCCCCCAGCGCCTTCGCCATCACCTTGTGCAGGGCCGCCTCGCTCGGGGCCGCCAACGCCACGGTCGGCTCGTAGCCGCCTTGCGGGTAGGCGTCGTCGGTGGGAATGTACCCCGGCCCGCCGTCGCCGTAGCCGGCGACGCACACAAAAGCGTCTTTCCGCATCTCTTGCGCCTTCAATTGATAGGCTACGAACGGCTCGCCCGGCAGGTGCAGCACCAGCGCCGTGCCGAGGTCCAGGCAGCAGACGTCGATGGGCCGGTCGAGGCGCTTCCGCCATGCCAGCTGGAACGCAGCGTTGACGCGGCGGGCGGCCGTCGCCTTGGCGTCCTCCACCACCGCCCGGCCCTCCTCGGAGCCGAACGACTTCTCCTCCCGCGGCGGCAGCTTCAACGGCGCCACGCGCCACTCCCACCCCTTCAGCGCCGACCGCTCCGTCGCCTTCCACGCCGCCTTCATGGCGTCCCAAATGCGGTCGCGCAGGACGGGGCGGTTCTCCTTCCCGCGTTCCCGAATTCGCAAGATTCTGCAAAGATGACCGTATCTCAAGGCCGGCAAAGGGTTAAGTGATTTTCGTCACTTTTTCCTTACGCCGCAACGACTTACGACCATCCGTGCAAGATGTTGGGGAGTTCGGGAGCAAGGCGGGATGAACACGAACCGATGCCGTTTTTGCTAGGCCGGCAGGAACGCGGCCGGCGAGACGTCAAAGAACCGGGCGAGCTTCACGACCTGCGCTCCCATCACCTCGGCCCACGGCGGAGCGCCGATACGATGTTCCTCGCGTTGTAGGCGACGTGACGCATCACGGTCCGAAACTCCTTCACCTCCGTCGCCGAGAATGAATCCGCGGCGGCCGGGTACGTCCACCGGCCGAGGGCGGCCTGGAAGGGGTATTCGGTGTTCCGGGGGTGGGCGTCGCCCGGCGCAGGCCGTCGCGGCGCAAGCGCCTCCAGCCTGCTGATGCCCGCTCTCGTTGCGGCGTCGAGAAACTCCCGCAACTTCCGCTGGATGGAAAGGCCGGCCCCGCCGCCCGGAAGCCGTCGGAGCAGCCGCAGATGACTCTGGACGCGGTGCTCATAGCCCACCGGGTGCATGCCCCGCACGCCGCATTCGTGCAACGCGGCAACGATCGCCTTGATCGACTTTTCAACCGCCTGCTGCTGCTTGGCGACTGCGTGACACCAGACGGGTTCCCTCCGCCGGCCGGCGAACTCGTATTCCCTTTCGGCGGCGGCGTAGTCGGCGTTGGCCTGAGCGATCCACGCCGCCGACTCATCCATGTCGCGCCGCCTTGCCCTGGCCGGCCTTCTTGACGAGCCGTTCAAGCACGCCGTTCCCGACCTCGTCGGCGTGCATCACGCGATAGTCCTTGTTTCGCACCGCCCGCACGATCTCCTCGGCGGACGGCCAGTGTTCTTCCATCGCGGTCTTGAACTCATCCGGCGTGGTGAGGATCAAGTGCAGCGTTTGGGAGAAGCCGGTTTGCAAACGGCCATTCGGATCGAACGCCGTCTCGAACAGCTGCTTGTCTGGATTGCCCTCGCCCCGCCCGCCAATGACCTCGAACAGGTAGATGCCCTGCTGGTCGCGCGGCGGGCCTGGCTGGTAGGCGACCGCCAGGTGGAGCGGCTCGTCTTGCAGCTGACGATGCTGTTCAGTGAGGCGGCGGATCGCCTCCTCAAACCGAGGGAATCGTTCGGCAGCCCATTTCCCCGCCATGCTCCGCCCCCTTCATCGGCGACTTTGCCGCAAGCCCTCTTGCTCAATCGTCTTCCCCGGAAGCACCTTACCGCAACCGACCTTTCCTGTCGAGGCTTCGCCGCCCGCGCAATTGCGCCACCGGCATCCATAGACCCATTCGGGCGCTACGGGCTGCCAGACGGCGATACCACGGAGGCGGAATAGCGCCCTAATCCTCCTTGGCCCCCAGCGCCTTCGCCATAACCTTGTCCAGGGCCGTCTCGCTCGGGGCCGCCAACGCCACGGTCGGCTCGTAGCCGCCTTGCGGGTAGGAGTCGTCGGTGGGAATGTACCCCGGCCCGCCGTCGCCGTAGCCGGCCACGCACACAAAAGCGTCTTGCCGCATCTGCTGCGCCTTCAATTGATAGGCCACGAACGGCTCGCCCGGCAGGTGCAGCACCAGCGCCGTGCCAAGGTCCAGGCAGCAGACGTCGATGGGCCGGTCGAGTCGCTTCCGCCATGCCAGCTGGAAGGCGGCGTTGACGCGGCGGGCGGCCGTCGCCTTGGCGTCCTCCAGCACCGCCCGGCTCTCCTCGGCGCCGAACGACTTCTCCTCCCGCGGAGGCAGCTTCAACGGCGCCACGCGCCACTCCCACCCCTTCAGCGCCGACCGTTCCGTCGCCTTCCACGCCGCCTTCATGGCGTCCCAGATGCGGTCGCGCAGGACGGGGCGGTTCTCCTTCGACCCGTCGTTGTATTTCCCGGCCGTCACGTCGCCGGCGCAGCCGGTGAAGTAAATCTGCGCGACCGTCTCGTCGTCGTCCTGCCGCTTCTGCCGGGCCAGGCCGCAGAAGTCGCTGCTGACGCGGCCGTCGCCGTAGTAGCTCATCGGGTGGGTCGCATAGTAGTGCAGCGCCGCCAGCGGCTTGTCGTCGCGCCAGAAGCTCAGCGTCATCAGCCACGGGTCGATCAGCCCCTCCGGCTCGTCGCGTATCTTTTCGTCCTTGGTGGCGCTGTAGCGAACCCATTGGACCTTGCCGTCGGGGCCGAGGATGCGGCGGTTGGACGCGACCTGATCGACCTTGGCCTGGCCGAGGCCGAGGTGCGTGATTTCCTCCGTCTGTTTCAGGCCGTCGCGGAGGGCGTCGGCCGCCTTCTGCACGACCTTGTCGAAGAACTTGAGGTCGAGCGACGGCGGCGCCCCGTCCACGGACTCCAGGATGCGCTCGGCCCCCAGGTCGGCGAATGGGGCGTTGTGCGCGTGGAGGCAGTGGACCGCGACGCGCTCCGGCGTGGTGTGGGCGGCCTCGGCGAGGGCCTGGCGCCAGGCGACGTTGGCGTCGTTGCGGAGGCCGCACCAGTCCACGGCGCAGAGGACGACCGGCGCCTCCGGCCCCAGCAGCACGACGCCGAGGCAGCGCAGGGGATCGTCCACGCCGACGACGGGCTTGATCCAGCCGCCGCATAGCGGGTGGTCGAGCGGCGGCGTGACGTCACAGGAGAACGAAGCGAGGTGAAGGGCCGGCATGGGTGTAGCTCTTTATGGTACGGGCGCGAATCCTAGTGCAGCCCGGCGGCGCCGATCGCGCCGCGCGCAGGGCCGTTTCATGGTTCTCCCTGCTTCGTTCCGCTCTGTCGCTCCCACCGCTGGCAGTGATCGCAGTGCCCACAGCGCTGGTCCGGCAATCCATCGCCGCCGAAATAAGCGAGCAAGGTCTGCCAGCGACAGCCCCGGCCCTCCGCGTAACCGACCATCTCCTGCTGCCGGCGCAGGTCGCGCTCCTGGCGGTCGCGGTAGGACAGCCCCGCCCGCGCCAGCTCGTCGCGCGTCATGTCCGGCCGCAGCAGGCGGTAGCGGCCGCCCGTCTCGTAGTGGACGACGCCCCGCGCGGTGAACAGGGACAGGCACACCTTCATCCGCCCCGTCGACAACGGAGAGATGGCCAGAATCTCCGGCAGCGTCGGCGGCTGGGGGCGGTCGTGCAGGCGCTTCAGGGTGTGATGGGCGTTGGCAAGGTCCGCGCCGCTGGGGTAACTCTTGGCCTGGAAAAACCGCAGCAGTTTGCAGTCCGCCGGGTCGTACAGCAGAGCGCCGCAGGCCCGGTCGCCGTCTCGGCCGGCGCGACCGAATTCCTGATAAAACGCCTCCGTTGTGGCCGGCAGGTGGTAATGAAGGACGAAGCGAATGTCCGGCTTGTCGATACCCAGTCCGAAAGCGTTGGTCGCCGCCAGGGCCTTGAAGTCGCCGGCCATGAAGCGGTCCTGGGCCTCCGCGCGGCGGCGGGGCGAGAGCCGGCCGTGGTAGGCGCCCACCGCCAGCCCCGCGGATTTTAGGAACTCGGCCACCTCTTCGACGACCTTGACCGTGGCGGAGTAGATGATGCCGGTCCCTTCGGTTTGCTGGAGCCGCTCCAGCAGCAGCGCCCGCTTTTCCGCTTCCCCCCGGGCGCGGACGACGTTCAGCTCCAGGTTGGGGCGGTAAAAGCCGGTGTGGACGACCTCGGCGTCGGTCATGCGCAGCTGGGCGAGGATGTCGTCGACGACGTCGGGCGTGGCCGTGGCCGTCAGGGCCATGACCGGCGGGCTTCCCAGGTCGTCGACGGCCTCGCGCAGCGCCAGGTAATCGGGGCGGAAATCGTGGCCCCATTGGCTGACGCAGTGGGCCTCGTCCACAACGAACAGCTCGATCTTCCGGGTTTTGAGCAACGCGCGGAACCGGGGATCGGCGAGCCGCTCGGGCGTGGAGTATACGATGACGGCCCGGCCCGCGGTGATGTCCCTCTCGGCGGCGACTTGCTCGGCGGCGGTGAGCGTGCTGTTCATGCCGACCGCCCAGACGCCGTTGTTGAAGAGATGATCGACCTGATCTTTCATCAGCGCGATGAGCGGGCTGACGACGACAGTGACGCCGTCCAGGGCCAGCGCGGACAGCTGGAAGCAGAGGCTTTTGCCGGAGCCGGTCGGCATCACGACGAGCGTGTCGCGCCTCTGGAGGGCCGAGTTCACGGCCTCGACTTGGCCGGGGCGAAACTTGCGAAAGCCGAAGTAGTCGCGGATGCGCTCCGGCAGATTATCGTCCGGTGCGTGGGCGTCCTGGGGGACCATTTTCGCCTCCGTTGGCCGTGAAGCCGCAGACGGCGCCTGTGCCGCCGCGGCCGATTTCGCGCTCGATCTCGAAGTCGCCGCAACGATCGCTCCGAGGTGCGGGCCTCTGCGGACAGTTGGGCTGCGGGCCAGACACATGGCGATGGTTTATTATTTAACCGGATTCCAACGCGGCCAGCCTTCCAACGGCTAGACCAACCTTGCAAAGCGATGCGGGGAGGGATTGCTCCCTCCCCGCATCGCCTACTCCACGACCTCGGCGACGACGCCGGAGCCGACCGTCTTGCCGCCCTCCCGGATGGCGAAATGGCTCCCGACGTCGAGAGCCACCGGCTTATCCAGGTGGACGGCGACGGCGGCGTTGTCGCCCGGCAGAGCCATTGCCATGCCGTCCGGCAGCAGCACTTCACCGGTGACGTTCGTGGTCCGGAAGAAGAACTGCGGCTTGTACCCGCTGAAGAACGGCGTGTGCCGTCCCCCTTCGTCCTTCCTCAGAACGTAGATCTCACCTTTGAATTTCCGCCGCGGCCGGATCGTGCGCGGGGCGGCGATCACCTGACCTCGCTGGATCTGGTCGGTCTTGACGCCGCGCAGCAACAGGCCGACGTTCTGCCCCGCCTCGCCCCGGTCCAGAGGCCGATTGAACGCCTCGACGCTGGTGCAGACGCTTTCGAGAACGTCGCCCAGGCCGAGGATTTCGACCCTCTGGCCCACGACGATGGCGCCTTGCTCGATCCGACCCGTCGCCACTGTGCCCCGGCCCTCGATGGTATGAACCCCTTCGATGGGCATGAGGAACGGCCGATCCACGGCCCGCTGCGGCTCCGGGATGCAGGCGTCCAGGGCGTCCAGCAGCTCGCCGATGCATCGGCTCAACGCCGGGTCGGCCGGATGATCCAGGGCGCCCCGAGCGGCGCCTCGGACGACGCGGACGTTCTCCCCATCGTACCCGTACTTCGTCAGCAGGTCACGAGTTTCCAGCTCGACGAGATCGACCAGCTCCGGGTCGTCCACGAGATCGCACTTGTTGACGAACACAACCAGCTCGGGCACGCCGACTTGCCGGGCGAGCAGGATATGCTCCCTGGTCTGCGGCATCGGGCCGTCCGCCGCCGAGAGCAGCAGGATGGCGCCGTCCATCTGGGCCGCGCCGGTGATCATGTTCTTGATGTAGTCGGCGTGGCCTGGACAGTCGATGTGCGCATAGTGGCGCTTTCCGTCTCGTACTCCACGTGACTGGCAAGAATCGTGACCGTCTTGTTTTCGTCGCGGATCACGCCGCCCTTGGCGATGTCGCCGTAGCTCTTGACCGCGGCCAGGCCGCGTTGCGCCTGCACCGCCAGGATGGCGGCGGTCAGGGTCGTTTTGCCGTGGTCGATGTGCCCGATCGTGCCGACGTTGACGTGGACCTTTTTCATGTCCCAAACTCCCCGGTTGCAACGAGCAACCCGATGGGGTTTGCGACCCCAGCGCCCAATCGCTTTAGCGATCTTTTCTCCACAACGAGCGAAACCAGGGCGCCTGGCGCCGCGGAATTGCCGAAAGGCACGGAGGAGACACGCAAACGGCCAGGCTGGTTCGCCGGCTGGCTGAGGCGAGGTCAGGCGCGGAACTTGTGATCCTCGCCGAATTCTGGGCGTTTTAGAGGATGGATTATCGGACCGAAAAGGGATATGGGGGCTCGGCGTTGGGCCGGCGTAACACGGCTTGTCGCGAGCCCCCCATATGCACACGGCGGCGCGCTGCGCCAACCGCCATCGTAACAGTCGGGGCGAGAGGATTCGAACCTCCGACCTCCTGAACCCCATTCATGTGGTGCGGAGGGAGAATATCGCGGAAAACACGTTCCTTTCGTGGCTTACGGCTTTCTAACTCTTTGATATTCTACAAGGAATCGGCCATTTTTCAAGCTTTTCTCTGCCCAACTCTGCCCTTCTCTGCCCTCCGAGGAGACCGCCTGGTTCGGTGGGCGAACGGCCCTGCATCTTCAAGTTGGTACGCCAAAAGTCGATGTGCGATGGGCAAGCATTGAAGGGCCAAGCGACGGAGTACTACAATCAACCAACTGGAATTGCATAGAGTCGAGGTCTTACGTGAGCCACACAAAGCTGAACGAGGCGTTTCCAAAGTGGCGAGCCGTCACCGCGGTTCCTCGTGCCATCGCCTGGACACTCGACGCGAACTGGGAGGACGAGGCGTTTCTCGACCGGCTTCTCAAACTCGTCGAGGACGAACTCGAAGATCGCTTCGGCCGCCCGCCCGAAGAAGTCTCCGCGTTCGGCGCAGCCGTCCTGAAGGACCTGGTCGATAATGCTCCGCTCATTGTCGTCCCCCGTATCGACGTTCAACGGAGTTTCCTCCGCTTCTTTCTCGCGGCCAAGCTCGTCGAGTACTGCCAGATGTACGGGAGGACAAGCCTCGCGTTCGACTGGCTCGTGTGTGCGGTGTCCGACAGGCCTTGGGTGTCCGTCGAACCGGGCCAGCCGTTGGAGGTGGACTACTATCCGGCCCGGCTTCGCCAGTTCATAATGAGCACGGTCCCGGTTATCCGTGGCACTGCCACCTGGGCCGTGCTTTCCTTCATCCGCTCCCTCTTCTACTACAGCTGGAAGTCTGGCGGGCTTCGAGAGCTTGCGGAGCTGGTGCTCGACGACGCCCAGTTGCTCGTGCGCGGCGTGATGGAGCGCGGCGACGCCGAACTCGCGACGCTGGGCGTCGAGGCGGCCTCGGCGCTTACGACGTGGTGCCTTCAGGGAGATCGCCCGAATGCAGCGGACGTCGTCCGGAGCATGGCGGAGCTCTACGACCGGCAGGATGTGCCCGAGGAAGCGCGGAAGCTCGTTGCCCTAACCCTGGCCACGTCGGTCGGGGATCGAACGGGTCAGCCGCGCGTCGAGTGGGCGCGGCGGGCGCTTGCCCAGCACGGCGCGCTGCTCACCCAGCACGAGCCGGTGCAGATGCTGGTGGCGTCGTGCGCCACGCCGGAGGAGATGGCAGAGAAGTACGACCAGGTGATAGCCGCGGTCGATAGGTACACACGCGACTCCGACGATCACTGCTCGGGCGACCGGGCCGAGATCGCGTTTCGACGCATTCAGCTGTTCGACGTGTTCATCCCCTTCATCGTCGGGATCGTGCGCGGCGGCCACTGCTCAAAGGCCGTGGAGGCAACGGCGGCATGGTTCAGTGTACCGGCGGAGCGGCGCCGCAAATCTTCGGTGCTCACCCTCCTCGCCGGGCTCGAGGAGGGCGTGCTGTACGCGGTGGACGGGCGGACTGTCCCGATTCCCCACGACTCGGCCGACGCGAACAGGAAACTGGTCGAGGCAGTGAACCACGCCTTCGACATGAACATCGTGGTGAGGGACGACCACTCCTTTCCGCCACGGCCGAAGGCGGGGCGCCGAGGCGAGCGCGGGAGGTATGCCGACGAACTG
Organism: Gemmataceae bacterium; assembly: GCA_035546275.1. GTDB lineage: Bacteria > Planctomycetota > Planctomycetia > Gemmatales > Gemmataceae > UBA4732. The sequence continues at coordinate 3,195 of DATKHW010000874.1, read as the reverse complement.
GCCGAGGCCACCGCCGCGTACTACGAACTCGACCGCGCCGCCGAGGAAATCGCAAGGACGCAGGGACTCGCCCTCTTCCAGCCCCACACCGTCCACGCTCCCCTCGTCCCGCTCGTACGTAGTCGTCTCGGAATTGCCTGGCCGACCGTCACAAGCTTCGAGGAGCCTGCCGCTGACCGCCGGATTCGGAAAGCACTCATATGGTCGTACGGCACAATCCTTGGCGGCCTTGAGGCCCGCGCGGTCGCGGCGATTCTCGGAGCAGCAGGTGTAGAATGCGTACTTCTGACGGAGAAGGAGTTGACGCCCGACGAGTTCCTCCGCTTCTACACCGACAGTTCATTTGATTTGCTGTGGGTGACGGCGCACGGCATGTTCGACCCGCGGGAGCCGCAACGGGCGCACATAGAGCTCTCCAGCGACAAATCGAAGCCGATGTTCCTCACCGAGCTCATCCGACAGCCGGTTCCCCGACCGGGTAGGCGCCTCCTGTTCCTCAACATCTGCCTTGGTGCTTCGGCGGTTGTAACTGAGGCTCCGCCGAAACTCGGGCTCGCGGCGATGCTCACTTCTGCCGAACAGGCGGTGGTGAGCCACATCGTCGAGGTGTCGAGTTTCGTTGCGCCACTCTTCGGAGTCGGCACTGCAATCCCGCTCGCACGCGGGGAGAGCTTCTTTGCCGCGTTCAGTCACGCGCTCGATGCTGTGCGCCTGGAGCGAGACGCCGCGGTGGAGCTTGTAACCGAAGCTGCCCCACAGTGCGCCGAGTTCCTCGACTGGCTCCAAAACGGCACCTACGGAGTTGACCAAGATGACATCCGGACCTGGGGCACTGGGGCGTTCTACGAGTGACGGCAGATTTCATCGACAGCGAGTTGCCGCGTCAACGGGACTAACCCGCCTCGACTAAAGCACGCGAGAATCCGCCTTTACAGCGAGCAGGTTTCCTGACTTGCCGTGTTTTCCTGCGCAGGAAAGTACGTTCTTTCCCGGTCGGCTAACTAGGGGGTAATCCCCCGCTTTGATTGATGAGCTCCAGATTTCTTCGTCATTTGCCGTTACGAGGCGTGGTCGCTGCGATGGCGACGGCTACGGCGCTGGCCATTTGCCGTTCGTACTCCTCCCTCTCGGCTTGGTTCTCGGGGGCGTTTCCTGGTCTCTTTAGCTCCCCGAGGTCGGATGCCGCTTGCTCGATCTGTGGCATCGCGTCGGCGACGACCTTGAGCAAGACGCGCAAGAAATGGCTGTTGGACAAGTTTGTGCGGGTTGCTCGCGAGAGAACTCGGACAGCCTCGAAAAGGGTGTCGTCAGCCGAAGGTGTCAGCATGAATTCGCGTTTGACGATAGGTGTCATGCTCGTCGGCTTAGCGCGAGGGGCACGCTCGATACTCTTCTCTTCGGTCTTGTATTTTCGATTATCTTGACGTTGCCGCTTGGACATAAAGCTCTCACTGGTAACTAGCGCGATTTGTGCCTCTCCTTCCCGTCTTGGTGCGATCGGCCTCGTGCTTGGCCGACTGCCGCCATGATGCGTCTCGCGTGTTAGTAAGCGGAGATGTCCGACCTGGAGCCCGTGGGCGTTTTCACTGGCGGGAAGACGACTGCTTCTTTTTCTTATCATGTGCTTGTCCCGGCGCCTATGACCAATCGACGGCATTGCGGCATTCCCGAATGCCCGCTCTACCCATGTAGTCACTCAAAAGACCTGCCTTATCATCCAACGTATCGATCGAGAAACAATTCAATTCTCGTGAGGTAGATTTGGTAGCGCTCACATATTCTCAAAGAGCCGTTGTTACAATGCACAAACCGTACCGAATAATGCACCCTACATGCGACCTGGCATCAGCATGTTATGCCAGCTTTCCACAGCTCCCATTCGATATGTGTTACCACGTGAATGAGCGACTGTAACAAAGTGAAGCAGCAGCATTCTAAAATCTTGTTGTAAAGCAGCAAGTCCTAGAACAGTAAACACAAGACTCTTTGTTGAAAGAACCCGAGACCGATTTCCTACTAGGATTGCTAAAAATGCCTTAAGTGGACAAGCCCTTTTCTCCCGCGTTCCCGCATCCAGGCATGCGGGCCTTCCTGGCTTAAGAATCCGCTCCGCGATATCTTTGGGCTGCGGCGGTAACGCTGCGGTTGCAGTGACGTAAACGCTTCACTTGAGGTTATCGAAATGGACGGCACCGCCCAGCAAAGTCTGCCTCACCAGCAGGCCAGAGGGTAGAGACTCACCATCTCTCAGTTGGGTGCCGACCCGTAGAGCCGGATGCCCGGAGACGGGCTTGTCCGTGCTCGACGGAGGCTGGTGGGAGTAATACCGGCCAATGGATTGCAGCTGCCTTTGTATCGCAGAAGCATGTCCGGCCGGCCCAATCCCCACCTTCTATCCGATGGACAGCGTTCTGGGGCCGCGGGGAGGATCCGCGGGAGCCTGGGCGACAGCGATATACCTTCCTCGGAAACGTGGAAGGCCGCGGTGACACAAAGCAGGTGAAAATCCTGCCCAAGGGGTCCGGGCCCACGGGGTTCGAGCAACTTGGCTGGCGTGGGGAGTTCCCGACCTGGTGACAGGCGGGACCGGGTGGCAGACCACATCCGGCGATCGGGCGAAAACCCCGACGACGAATAGCTCAACCATGAAAGGCCCGACAAGAAGGGCTTGCCAGTGAGTCTGGCCGAAGACGGCGCCGAATTGCGAAAAACCTGCACCGATGGATAAGGGGATGCTTCTGTGTTCGGTCCCCCGAAATCGCCCATGTGGCGGAAACTATGCCCAGGCGGGAGCCCGGGACATACGGTGCAAGGCCCGAGGGGTAACGCCCTCTAGGAACGCGATCGGCCAGACGGAGGTCACAGCTAAGCTGGGAAGGACTGTGGCGGCCGGAAGTGGTGCTTCCGGTGCCGGGGAACAGGTCTCCCCGGTATTTCAAAAGCCCAGTCTGGGAGTGGCCCGCAAGTAGGAGCGGACGGGAGTCCGGCGAGGATCGCTGCAAGGCAGTGGCGAGCTCGTTTGCGTGCTTTACGGGTGGTGCCGGGCACGAAGAGCAACGACGAAAGCGGGGACGGGTTTTGACCCATTTCGGTAACCTACCGGCCAGCGGACGGGGAATGAGTCCCTGTTCGCCGGCCCCTGGCGGGGAGTGAACGCGGCTGGAAGAGGTCCGCTCGGGAGAGTGGCCGTCTTCT
>DATKHW010000873.1:0-3546 GCA_035546275.1 Gemmataceae bacterium | reverse complement strand
GGCCAGAAGCTCGGTTGGCAGGTCTTCGATCAGGAAGTGCTGGAGTACATGGCCCAGGACGCCGTGGTGCGCCAGGGCGTCCTGGACAGTCTCGCCCCGGCCGTCGCCGCTTGGGTGGAACAGCGATTGGAATTGCTGCTGCGCGAACAAAATCTCAGTCAGCACCCAGCCATCCAGAACCTGGCGCGGGTGGTGCTCGCGCTCGGGGCGCAAGGCGAGGCAGTCATGGTCGGCCGCGGCGCCGGATTCATCCTGCCGCGCGAGACGACATTGCATGTAAGGCTGTTGGCGCCGCTGCCGGAGCGCATCGCCTACATGAGTCAGTGGCTGCGGTTACCGGTGGAGGAGGCGGCCGAAATGGTGCGGCTGCGGGACGAGCGGCGCGGCGAGTTCCTGCGCACCCACTTTCACCGCGGCGGAGACGTGCATCCGTATGACATGCTGCTTAACACCAGCTTGCTCAGCGAGGACGTGTGTGCGGAACTGATCGCGCTGGCGGCGCGGGCGCGGTCGGCTCAGCCGTGACGCCGATCTGCTTCGCGCAGTTCCTTCCGCTTCACCTTGCCCGACGGCGTTTTCGGCAGCGCCGCGACGAATTCCAGCCTTCGCGGACACTTATAGGCGGCCATCTGGCTTCGGGCGAACGCCTGGATCTCCCGGCTCAGATCCTCGTTGGCCGTCACGCCTTCGCGCACCACCAGATAGGCTTTCACCACGCCGCCGCGCATCGGATCGGCCGATTCGATCACTGCCGCCTCCAGCACGGCCGGGTGGCTCACGAGACAGCTTTCCACCTCAAACGGCGAAATGCGGTAGCCGCTCGCCTTCATGACGTCGTCGTTGCGGCCCTTGAACCAGAAGGAACCGTCGGCGTCCCGCACCAGCACGTCGCCGGAATAGTACCACGGCCCCTTGAAAATCTCGGCCGTCCGCTCCGGTTTGCGCCAGTACTCCTTCATCATGCCCGGATGGCTGTCGCGCCGGACGCACAGCACCCCTTCCCGGCCGTCGGCCACAGGTTGCATGTCATCGTCGAGCAGGGCGATATCCGTGCCTGGGCTGGGCCGGCCGCAGCTGCCCGGTTTGACGGGGTCGCCGACGCGGTTGTGGCAATAGACCATGCACTCGCTCATGCCGATGCCGTCCAGCACCGGCACATTGAACCAGCGCTGGAACGACGCCAGCGTGTCGGCCGGCAACGGTTCGCCGGCGCTGACCGCGTGCCGCCAGCTGGACAGGTCGAAGCCGCGGATGGCGTCGCCGAGCGTGGTGAAGAGACGATAGACTGACGGCGGCGCGGTGAAGTTACTGATGCGGTATTTCTGGATCAGCGACAGCCATCGCCGCGGGCTGAACGGTCCGCCCTGGGCGTCGAACAGCACCACGGTCAGCCCCTTGGCGAGGGCGTAAAGGAACGTGCAGGCGACTGGCAGCAGCCATCCCAGCTCGGAAGGGCAAGCGACCACGTCGTCGGGTCGGTAGTCATGCCACCAGCGCACCAGGCCGTCATAGGCGATGGGATAGCGGTGCAAATGGACGACGCCCTTGGGATCGCCGGTGGTTCCCGACGTGTAAGCGATAAAAGCGATGTCGTCGTTCCGCGTCGAGAGGGGGGTGAACGATTCGCGGCCCTGGTCGATCAGGCTTTGAAAAGCGACGGCGTCGGCGGAGACGCGGCCGTCCTCGTCTTCCACGACGATGACGTTTTGCAGAGCCGGACAGTCGCCGCGCACCCGTTCGACGGGTTCGACAAGTCGTGGGGTGGAAATCGCGGCGACGGCCTCGGAATCCTGAAGGCGATAGCGAATCTCCGCTTCCCGAAATTGCGGGCTGGTGGGGACGAAGACGGCGCCGAGCTTGGCGATCCCCAGGGCGGCGATGTAGAACTCCGGCCGGCTGGGCAAGCGGAGGAAGATGCGGTCGCCGCGGCGGACGCCGAGTCGGCTGAGCGAGTCGGCGAAACGGCTGCTGAGGGCGTCGAGCTGGGCGTAGGTGTAGGCGCGGACGGCGCCGGCGGCGTTTTCCCAGAGCAGGGCCGGCTTGCCGCCGTGGCCCCGCCGCGCCTGGCCGGCCGTCAGATCAACGCCGAGGTTGTACTCGGCCGGGATAACGGCCCAGGGGTTCCATGACTGGCGCAGCCTTGCGTCGTCGTTCATACAATCTCCTTCATAAACCGCCTGACAGCGTATCTTGACAGGACAGGGAATCAATAGCAAATCGCGTTCCGGCGAGCGCTTCCGGGCGAATCGCAGCAGAGACGGAGAGGCCGCATGACCACGGACGACGCCCTTACAGACTACCTCGACGCCGCCTGCGAGGCCGCCCGTCGCGGCGCGGCGGTGCTGGAAGAATGGCACGCCAGGTTCTCGGTCCGGGAGAAAGCGCGATTCGACCTCGTCACCGACGCCGACCTCGGCTCACAGCGGGCCGTCCGCTCCTATCTGCAGCAACGCTTTCCCGATCACGGCTTCCTCGGCGAAGAGGAAGCCGGCCCCAAGGGCCGGCTCAGTCCCGATGCGCCGCCGACCTGGATCGTGGACCCGCTGGACGGCACTACCAATTATGTTCACGATTGCCCTCTCTATTGCGTCTCAATCGGCCTGATGGTCGCGGGTGAATTGATCGTCGGCGCTGTGCTGGACCCGTCGCGTAAGGAGTTGTTTCAAGCGGCAAAGGGCCGCGGCGCCTGGGTGAACGAACGCCGGCTGCGGACCAGCCAGGCGGCGCGGCTCGACGAAGCGCTGCTCGGAACCGGCTTTCCGCCGGACGTGCGCGAGCATGAGCGGCAACTGGATTGGTGGCGGTACTTCTCGCTGCACGCGCTGTCGTTGCGGCGAACCGGGTCGACGGCGATCAACCTGGCGTGGACGGCGGCCGGCCGTTTCGACGGCTTCTGGGCGTTCGACAACCATGTCTGGGACGTTGCCGGCGGCGTGGTGCTGATCCGCGAGGCCGGCGGCGTGGTGACGGCGCCGGACGGCGGGACCTACGACCCGTTCTCAAACGAGGCGCTGGCCAGCAATGGGCCGCTGCACGCGGCCCTGCTGGAAGCAATGCGGCAGGGGCCATAACGTACTTTTGCGCTCCGTTTTTCCAGATCGTAACCCTCGGGCGAAATTCTTTGCCTGCGACGCCTCGGCCGGGTATCGTCGGTTTCGGCCCGCGGCTCTCGCCGCCCCCCGTCCGCCCCTCGTACAACGAACGACAGAGGTTCTCTCCCCACGCACCACGAAAGGACCACCCCGAATGGGCGTCAACGCACCCTTGAATCGCAAGCTCCGCATGGGCCTGGTCGGCGGCGGCCGCGGCTCTTTCATCGGCCGCGTCCACAGCATCGCCGCCGTCCTGGATCACCGCGCCGCCCTCGTCGCCGGCGCCCTGTCGGCCGACCCCGCCAAGGCCAAGGAGTCCGCCCCCGATTACGACATCGCACCCGGCCGCGCCTACGGCTCCTACAAGGAAATGGCCGCCGCCGAGGCGAAGCTGCCGGCCGACCAGCGCATCGACTTCGTCTCCATCGCCACGCCCAATAATACCCATTTCGAG
>DATKHW010000872.1:0-8843 GCA_035546275.1 Gemmataceae bacterium | reverse complement strand
GTCATCGCCCCCACGTGGGCCAGCGGCGTGGGCGCCGTGACCTGGGGCAGCGGCACGACGGGCGTCAGCGGCCTCGTCTCCGCCTTCAACAGCCTGGTCGGCTCGTTCAACACCGATGCGGTCGGCAGCCAGGTTTACATCCTGCCGACCAACGGCAACTACCTGGTGAACTCGCCGGCTTGGGACGAAGACACGGGCGCCGTGACCTGGGGCAGCCAACTCGCCGGCGTCAAGGGCACTATCTCGGACACGAATAGTCTCATCGGCGACGCCAGCGGCGACGTCATCGGCAGCAACACGGTGGACCCGAACACGGGCCTGTTCACTGATACCGGCGACGGCATTTTCATGCTGGGGACGACGGGCAACTACGTCGTGGACAGCCCCAGCTGGAACGGCGCCACCGGCGCGGTGACCTGGGGCAAGGGGACGACCGGCGTCGTCGGCGACGTGTCGCAAACCAACAGCCTGGTCGGCGCCAACTCCGGCGACGAAATCGGCTACGCCGGCGGCTTCGCTCCGGGCGTCGCCGTCCTGAACGGCACCGGCCTCAACGCCGGCGACTACGTGGTCGAAAGCCCCGCCTGGAACATCTTCGTGGGCGCCGCCACGTGGGGCAGCGGCTCGACCGGCGTCGTCGGCGTCGTCAGCGCCGCCAACAGCCTCGTCGGCAGCACCAGCGGCGACGAAGTCGCCCTTCTCGGCGTCACGGCCCTGACCAACGGCAACTACGTCGTCAGCAGCCCGGACTGGAACGGCGGCCTGGGGGCGGCGACGTTCGGCAACGGCCGGACCGGCGTCATCGGCACGATCTCCGGGCCGGCCCGCCGCAGCAATGGCAACAGCCTCGTCGGCGCGACGGCCGGCGACCTGGTCGGCGCCTTCAACGTCAACCTGGGGGCCAACACCGCGGAGAACGGCGTCATCGCCCTGTCCGACGGCAACTACGTCGTGGACAGCTCCAGCTTCAACTTCAGCGCGGGGGCCGTAACCTGGGGCAGCGGCTTCCTCGGCGTGGACGGCACAGTGTCCGGCGGCGGCGCCGGCGCCAACAGCCTGGTCGGCCAGAACTCGGGAGACCAAATCGGTCTGGGCGGCATCACCGTTCTCGGCAACGGCCATTACGTCATCGACAGCCCCGATTGGAGCGGCTCGACGGGGGCCGTCACATGGGAGACCGGCGGACGGGCCGTGACCGGCACGTTCACCGGCCTCGCCAGCCTGACCGGGACGAACGCCGGCGACCTGGTCGGCGGCGGCGGCGTCACGCGCTTGACGGGCACGAACAACTACGTCGTGGACAGCCCCGCCTGGAGCGGCAATACAGGGGCCGTCACCTGGGAAAACGGCTCGCTGCCCATCACGGGGACGACCGTATCGGCGCTCAACAGTCTTGTCGGGGCGAATTCCGGCGACGCCGTCGGCTCCATCCCCAGCACGTCCACCAGCACGCCCATCGTCGTTCTTCCCAACGGCAATTACCTCGTTTTCAGCTACTCCTTCGGCGGAGGCGTGGGCGCCGTCACCGAAGGGACGCCGACGACGGCGCTCGCCGGCGTCGTTTCGTCCACGAACAGCCTCGTCGGCGGCACGGGCGACAGGGTGGTCGGCGACGGCACGGGCGACCATGTCGGCTTCGACCAGATCAACGACGTGACGGACTTCGCCAACCTGAGCGGCGGCGCGGTCGTCGTCCTCAGCCCCAACTGGAACGGCGGCAAGGGAGCGGTCACCGAAGCGATTTCGAGCAACCTCCTTACGGGAGTGGTTTCCGGGAACAACAGCCTCATCGGCGACCAAAGCGGCGATGAAGTCGGCGAAGGCGGCGTGACGGTGAATCCGGCCAACGGCAACTACGTCGTCCTCAGCCCCCAGTGGAACAACAACACCGGGGCCGCCACCTGGATGAACGGCGCCGGGCCGGCCACCGGCAAGGTGTCCGCCACGATCACGACGCTCTTCGGCAGCAGCGCCGGCGACCAGGTCGGCAGCGACGGCGCCGTCGCACTTCCCGACGGCAATTTCGTCGTCCTGAGCGGCGCCTGGAACAAGAACACCGGGGCGGCGACGTGGATCAACGGCGCGACCGGCGGCACCATGGACGGCGCCAACCGGATCGACGCCCAGAACAGCATCGAGGGAACGGCCACGCAGACCAGCCCCTCGATCAACGGCGCCGCCGGTCCGACGACGGTGAGCTCCTCGTTCCTCGCCGCCTTCCCGCAGGACAATACGGTCCAAATCGGCGTCACCGATCCCAATCAGATTGTTTACGCCCTGGCGCAGGGGCAGACCCTGACCGTTAACCCCAATTTCCTCACGCAGACCCTGGACACGGGCACCAGCATCACCTTGCAGGCCAACGACGACATCACCATCAACAGCCCCATCGTCGAAAGCGGCACGACCCCCGGCAACCTGACGCTGGAGGCGGGGCGCAGCATCTTCCTCAACGCCACCATCAATACCGACGGCCAGGCCGCCAACTGGCAGACCCAGACGTCGGGGACGGTGAACCCGCTCAACGGCGTCTGGGGGACCGGCTCCAGCGACGTCTTCGCCGTCGGGGCCGGCGGGACCATCCTGCACTCCACCAACGACGGCGGCTCCTGGACGGCGCAGCCTTCCAAGACCTTTCAGACCCTCAACGGCGTCTGGGGCAGCGACTCCAGCAACATCTTCGCCGTGGGCGCCAATGGAACCATTCTGCAATCGCTCAACGACGGCGTCTCCTGGACGGCCCTCCCCTCCGGGACCGCGCAGAACCTGACCGCCGTGTGGGGCAGCAGCGTCTTCGACATCTTCGCCGTCGGCGCCAATGGAACCATCCTGCACTCCACCAACGACGGCGCCTCCTGGACGACAGTGCTTTCGGGCACGGCGCAGAACCTGACCGGCGTCTGGGGCAGCAGCGCCACGGACATCTTCGTCGTGGGCGCCAATGGCGTGATCTTGCATTCCGGCAACGACGGCGCCACCTGGTCGCCGCAGAGTTCGGGGTCGGTGCAAAATCTCACTGGCGTCTGGGGGACCAGTTCCAGCGACGTCTTCGCCGTCGGCGCCGGCGGCGTGATCTTGCACTCCGCCAACGATGGCTTCACGTGGCAGCCGCAGGCTTCCGGGACTTTGCAGGCCCTTGCCGGCGTCTTCGGCAGCAGTTCCAGCGACGTCTTCGCCGTCGGCGCCAACAACACGATTCTGCACTCCGCCAACGACGGCACGCTTTGGACGGGGCAGGTTTCCAGCAGCACCCAGTCGCTCGCCGGCGTGTGGGAGAGCGGCCCCAATGACGTCTTCAGCGTGGGCGCCAACGGCACGATCCTGCACTTCAGCACCACCGGCAACCTGACGCTGATCGCCAACGACAGTCAGGCCGACGGCGTCGTGGACGCCGAGCGGGACCCGGGCAACGCGGTCATCAAGGAAAAGGCAGGCGTCACGCTCAACGCCGGCGGCGCCATCCTTTCCATCGACCTCCAGAACGGGACCGACAAGACCAACAACGGCCAGGGCGTCCTGACCCTGCTGGGCGCCACGGCCACTCCGACGACGATTTCGGCCGCGACGCAGCTGGGCGTCACCGTCAACGGCACAACGCCCGGCGACGGCACAGCGGCCGGCACCTATACGCAGACCAACGTGAACGGCCCGCTCACGCTCAACGGCTCGCTGGTGGTCAGCAAGCTGGCGTCCGTCTCGGCGCCGGTCGGCACGGTCTTCACGATCATCCAGGCCAGCGGCGGCGTCAGCGGGACCTTCGCCGGTCTGCCGCAAAACGCCGCCGTCTTCGCCAGCGACGGCACCGCCATGACGATCTCCTACACGGCCAACGGCGGCGACGCCGTCACCCTGACCGTGGACGGGACCACCAGCACGGCGGTGACTTCCTCCGCCAACCCGGCCACGCCCGGTTCCCTCGTGACCTTCACCGTCACCGTGACCAACACGTCCGGCAGCGGCGCCGCCCCCAGCGGTACGGTCGAAATGTTCGACGGCGTGAAGGATATTGGCCCGGCCACGCTCGTCGCCTCCAGCGGAGCGGTTACGACCTACACCTTCTCCACCTCGACGCTGGCCCTCGGCTTCCACACCATCAGCGCCGATTTCACCGCGACGCCGGGCAGCGCGCTCATCAGCAGCAGCGGATCGATGCAGGAGCAGATCGCTTTCGTCACCAGCTTGAACCTCACCTCCAACGACAACCCCGCCGTCTTCGGCGAGCAGGTGGTCTTGAAGGCGACCGTGACCAACATCGGCGGCGGCCCGGCCCCGACGGGCAGCGTCGAGTTCTTCGACGGGGCCGTCGATCTCGGTGCGGGCGCGGCCAGCATCGGCGTAGGTTCCACCACGGTCTGGACGTTTACCAGCTCGACGTTGCAGGTGGGCATCCATCCCATCACGGCCAAGTACACGCCGACGAGCAGTCTGCTGCCCAGCAGCGGCAGCCTGACCGAAACGGTCGACGCCGCCACGCCCGTGGTCGTGCTGCGGACGGACGGCTCGCTGATCCAGGAAAGCGCCACCGGCGGCTTCCAGACGCTGTCGCCGGCCGGCACCATCCTCTCGGTCAGCAACGTCATCGACGGCAACGGGCGCAACTACGTTTACGCCATCACGACGGCCGGCCGCACTCTTTGGCAATACGCCGCGACGCTTGGATGGAGCGAGCTGTCGCCCGGCAGCTTCCAGCAGATCAGCGCCGCTTCCAACCGCGCCGGCGACCCCGTCGTGTTCGGCGTGGTGACGGGCGGCTCCCTGTGGGAAAACGGCTCGCAGTTCCCCGGCAACAACTGGTCGATGCTGTCGGGTCCAGGCACGATCCAGTCGATCAGCGCCGTCGCCGACAGCGCCGGCAATGACGTGGTCTTCGCCATTACCACCGCCGGCAACAACCTGTGGGAACACAGCCCCGCCCTGCCCGGCAACGGCTGGACGCAGCTTTCGGCCGGCAACTTCACGCAGATCAGCGCCGGCCGCAACGGCGCCGGTCAGGCGGTGCTGTACGGCATCGTGTCGGGCGGCGCGCTGTACGAGTACAACCCGGCCTTCCTCGGCTCCTGGCAGTTGCTTTCGGGTCCGGGCACCATTGTCAGCGTGTCGGCCGCCGGCCCCGACGAGGTCTTCGCGACCACCACGCTTGGCAACAACCTTTGGGAACACAAACTCTCCGGTTGGTCCCCGATCGCCTTCGGCAATTTCAGTTCCATCAGCGCCACCCAGACCACGACCGGCAACGACGCGGTGTACGGCGTCCTGGCCGACTCGGAGTTGTGGGAATACGACCCGTTCTTCGCCGGGACCGGCTGGCAGCAGCTGCTTCCGAGCAACGCCGCGGCGGCCGGGGCGCCGCAGATTCGGTGAGGTCCGGCCCGTGTTCTAGGCCCGTGCTCAAGCACGGGCCTAGTAGCCGAAGCCCGGTGAACCGGGCTGCATTCTCTAGCAGCCCGGTTCACCGGGCTTCGGCACATGGACCCGCCGTTCACGGCGGGGCTTTCAGCGACCTTGACCCCCCCAGCCGTCGTATTAAAATGGGGTCGGCTTGGGAACGCCGACGCCGTGCGGCCGGCGGAAGGCGGCCCAGGCCGCGCCTTCTGCCTCCTTGAGTCATCTCCTCGCCGGGGCGGCTGTCATGAAATCGTCGCAATGGATCGTGCTGGCGGCCGTGGGGGCCGCGATGGTGTTCGGCATCAGCTTCGCGGTCAGCTACATGCCCGTGTTCAAGGCCGCCGCGCCCAAGGGTTCGTCGTCGGCGAAGTTAACCTTCGCCGATCCGCAAACGACCTATCCGCCGCAGTCGGAGACGCAAGTGGGAGATCCTCCGCCGGCGGAGTTTGAGCTGGGCAAGTCGCGCTCGCACGACTTCTGGTTCAAAAACGCCAACGCCCAGGACCTGCCGGTCAACCTCTTCTGGAAGAACTGCCAGTGCACCAGCATCCAGCTCTGGATCGCCCCCAAAGAGGCGACCGACGTGCCGGCGGAGGACCAGCGGGCGGACGCGCCCGACGGCGACGGCGGCAGCTTGGCGGCCGCGAAAATCGAGGCGTCGGCGACGAAGAAGGAGCTGCAGGAAAAGGAAAGCCCCGTGACCATCCCGGCCGGGGCGGTCGGCCTGGTGCGGCTGACCTGGAAGAGCGATCCCAAGGTCGATCGGACGGGCGGCAAGGACCTGGACGTAAAGCTGTCCATCGGCGACGGCGCCGGGATTCAGGATTTCAGGGTTCATGCCATCATGATCCCGCCGGTGCGCGTGTCGTCCGATGTCATCGTCGGCGTCTTCGCACTAGAGGAAACGCCCAAAACGGTCCAGGTCCCGTGCTTTTCGTCGACGCGGAGGGCGTTTCCGCTGGAGGTCCGGCAGCTGCACAGCCGCTGGGACGCCGATTCCAACCCTTTTGAGATCGGTAAACCGGTCGCGATGACGACCGACGACTTGGCCAAGCTGCGGAAGGAGCTTGACGAGCAGGCCAAGCAGCGGAAGGAGGCTCCCCCCCCAACGGTGCTGGCGGGCTACAACATTCCCATCACGCTGCGTCCGCGGTCGAAAAACGACAAGACGCCGCTGGATCTTGGCCCCTTCCGTCTGCACTTGCAGCTGAAGACGGAGGACGCCGATCCGGTCGAGACCACCGTCAAGGGCTGGGTCCGCGGCGACCTGGGTCCGATCGAGGACAGCAGGCTGCCGGTGCAGCTCGGGCCGTTCGACCGCACCAAGGAGACAAGCCAGTCGATCGAATTGGAGAGCGGAAGCAAGGTGACGCGGTTGGAGGTGGACCGGCAGCGGACGCCCGATTTCCTGACCGTGGACGAAAAGACTCTGACGGAGGACACGGGCCTGAGCGGAGAGCGGAAGACCTGGCGCATCACCGTGAAGTGGGTCCCCAGCAGCGGCGCGGTCGGCCCGTTCCCCCGCGACGAGGAAGGATATCGGGACAGCGCCGTGTACATCCGGCCGGTGTATGACAAGCCGGGCGCGGCGGCGCCGGCGTGCCTGTGCATTCCGGTGACGGGGAAAGCGGACACGCAGTAAACCCATGCGGCAGACGGAAGGAACCGTTCTCTTGCGGAGGAAGGCCGTTGACAGAGCCAACGAACCAGGATGGGACCGTCGGCGAGGCCGGGAAGCCGGCGGTGGGCAAGACGCCTTCCAACCGACGGCGGCGTCTCTTTCAGCTGGCGGCGCTCGGGCTGATCGTGGTGAGCGGCCTGGCCGGCACGGGACTGGCCTGGCTGCTGCGGCCGCCGGACGCCTCCGACGACAAAGATCCCAAACCGACCGGCCCGCTGGCGCCGTATTTCAAGGACTGGGACAAGCCCGAAGTCGCCATCGTGCTGACGGCCGACCAGCACGGTTATCTTTCGCCCTGCGGCTGCTCCGAGCCGCAGCAGGGCGGCCTGGAACGGCGCTACAACCTCATCCAGCTGCTCAAGAACCGCGGCTGGCCGGTCGTCGCCGTGGACCTCGGCAACGTGCCGCAGGTGGAAGCCCCGGCCAAGCTGCCGAACAAGCAGGGGCTTATCAAGTACCGCTACGCCATGCGGGCGATGAAGGAGATGGGATATATCGCCGTCGGCATCGGCGATTTTGAAACGGCGATGCCGCTGACGCGGCTGCTGGACGAATATGCTTTGCAGGAACCGAAGCCCCGGGTCGTGTCGGCCGACCTGCTGGAGCGGGACAAGTACCCCGACGAAACGCAGGCGTGGCAGCAGGCCGACCCGATTCCCGGGTCGAACCTCAAGATCGGCGTGACGGCGGCGCTCGGGCCATCTATCTATGAGCGCGTGCAGAAAAACAATTCTCCGGTCAAGTTCGGCAATTCGCGGGCGGCCCTGACGGCAGTGCTGCAGGAGATGGACGCGGCGAAGGTCGATCTGCCGATCCTGCTGTACATGGGTTCGGTCATGCAGAAGCCGGGCGGATCGGAGGCGGAGGCCTGCGCCAAGGCGTTCCCGCAGTTTCCGCTGATCGTGGCGATGGACGACTCCGACCTGGCGCGATCGACGCCGCTGTGGCTGACCGATCCGAAGACCGGCGCCAAGACGACGATGCTGACGACGCTAGGCCACAAGGCGAAGGCAGTGGGCGTGGTCGGCGTCTATCGCACCGGCAACGCGGATCGGCCGTTCGAGCTGCGCTATCAGCTGGTGGAGATGAGCCCCGATTTCGCCACGCCGGCGGCCGCGGTGAAGGGGCATCCCATCCACGATCTAATGGCGGAGTATGCGAAGGAGTTGAAGGATCAGAATTACCTGGAACAGTACCCCAAGGCGATGCACCCGGATCAAGTGGGCCAGGACCCGATGCCAAAATACGTCGGTACGCAGAGATGCGCCGGTTGCCACGCTTACGCGATGAAGGTGTGGGAAGGGTCGCACCACGCCCACGCCTACCAGACGCTGGTGGACGCCAAGCTGGACGGGAATCCGACGCCGAACCGGCAGTACGACGCCGAATGCGTCGTGTGCCATACGGTGGGATTTGAATACGTGAGCGGGTTCCAATCAGACAAAAAGACGCTGAAGCTGGAGAACGTGGGCTGCGAGAGCTGCCACGGCCCCGGCAGCCGGCATTACAACGCCCCGGACGACCCGGTGTTCCAGGCGCAGATGAATCCGTGGAAGGCGAAGCCGGACGAGAAGCCGGAGGAGAAGAAAGCGCGGCTGCAGCGCATCGACGACATGTGCCAGCGCTGCCACGATTCGGAGAACGACGTCCACTGGACCAACGGCGGCTTCGAGCGGAACTGGCCGCAGGTCGAACACAAGACACCGTGACCGTTTGCTGTTCGTAGGGTGGGTCGCAAGACCCACCGGGAGCGACGGAATCGGCGCCGGTGGGTCTT
>DATKHW010000871.1:0-2108 GCA_035546275.1 Gemmataceae bacterium | reverse complement strand
CCCCCCCCCGGCCGCTCGCCGAAAGGATAATCCGCGTGAACGTCCGCTTTGCCTGTCCCGGCTGCGACCAGCCCGCTCGGCTCGAAGCGCCGCTGCCGGCCCAGTGGTCCTGTCCCCGATGCGCCCTGGCGTCGCCGCTGAAACCGGAGAACGCCGATCCGGCGTTGACGGCCTGCGCGATCTGCGGCAACGCCGAGCTGTTTCGCAAGAAGGATTTTCCGCACAGTCTCGGCCTGGCCATTTTGACCCTGGCCTGCATCGCCTCCACCGTCGCCTACTGGTCGTACCATCAATGGTGGACCTGGGGCATCCTCATTGGCTCGGCCCTGTTCGACTGCGTGCTGTACCTGGTGGTGAAGGACGTGGTTGTCTGTTATCGCTGCGACGCGCATTACCGCGCTCTGCCGCCCGGCCCGGAGCACAAGCCGTTTGAGCTGACCATCTACGAGCGCTACCGTCAGGAGCAGATGCGGCGCAAACAGCTGGCGTCGCGGTCCTGACCGCGTTCCCCGGAGAATTCCCATGAAGCGGCTGACCCTTGCCGTCATCGCGGTCCTGTTCGCCGCAGCGGTCCTTTGCCGGACCGCGCCGCGGGACGCCCCGACGGCCGATGCAACGCCGAAGCGGATCGTCGCCTACTTCGCGGAGTGGGGCGTCTATGGCCGCAAGTACAACGTGATGGACGTGCCGGCCGACAAGCTGACGCACATCAACTACGCCTTCGCCCAGATCGACGCCGACGGCGAGATCGCCGTGATCGACGCCCGCGCCGCCCTGGAAAAGGTCTACCCCGGCGACTCGCGCGAGGCCGGCGCCCTCCACGGTAATTTCCATCAGCTGCAGCTGCTGAAAAAGGACCATCCGCAACTCAAGACGCTGATTTCTGTCGGCGGTTGGTCCAAGTCCGGCCGCTTCTCGGACGCCGCGCTGACCGACGATTCTCGCAGCAAGTTCGCCCGCTCCTGCGTCGATTTCATTGGCAAGTACGGCTTCGACGGCGTGGACATCGACTGGGAGTTCCCCGTCGCCGGCGGGGCGGAGGGCGACACGGCACGGCCGGAAGACAAGGAGAACTTCACCCTGCTGCTGGCCGAGCTGCGCAAGCAGCTCGACGAGCGGGGCAAAACGGACGGCGCCCATTATCTGCTGACGTTCGCGGCGCCGGCGGGGCCGGGCAATTACAAGCACATCGAGCTGGCCAAGGTCGCCAAACTGGTCGATTGGATCAACCTCATGACCTACGATTTCGCCGGCAGTTGGAGCCCGGTCACAAACTTCAACGCCCCGCTGTACGGCGCCTCGAACGACCCCGGCGGCGAGGCGGCCCGCAAGCGCCTCAATGTGGACGCCGCGGTGAAGGCGTACCGCGACGCAGGCGTGCCGGACGACAAGATCGTGGTCGGCGTGCCCTTTTACGGCTGCGGCTGGACCGGCGTCAAGGACGTCAACGACGGCCTATTTCAGCCGCACAGCAAGGAAAGGCCGAAGGGCGGCGCCTTCGAGTATCGCGACCTAGCGGCCGATTACGTCGGCAAGTACGACCGCCACTGGAACGACGAGGCCAAGGTCCCGTGGCTATTCGATCCCAAGGCCGGCGTCATGATCAGCTATGACGATCCGGAATCGATCCGACTCAAGGCGGAGTACGTAAAGAAGGCGAACCTCGGCGGCGTCATGTGCTGGGAACTGAGCGGCGACGACGGCAAGGCGTCGCTGCTGACGGCGATTCATGACGTGCTGGCGACGCCCTGAGGGGAGAGACGTCTGGTGGATCCCGCGCAGCGCGAACGCGTTCATGACGACCTGAAAGGGATCGTCAAAGGCGAACTTCTGTTCGACGACCTGTCGCGCGCCCTTTACAGCACCGACGCCTCCCTGTTCGAAATCGAGCCGCTCGGCGTCGTCGTGCCGCGGGACGAGGACGATTTGCGGGCGTTGGTCCGCTACGCCGGCGAGAACCAGGCGACTCTCACGGCTCGCGGCGCCGGATCGGGGCTGGCCGGCGCTGCGCTGAGCGCCGGCATCGTCGTCGATTTCAGTCGCCATTTCCGCTCCATTCTGGCTGAAAGCTCCGATTCCGTCCGCGTCCGGCCGGGCGTGGTCTACCG
>DATKHW010000870.1:0-16684 GCA_035546275.1 Gemmataceae bacterium | reverse complement strand
TTAAGTGTTCGATTGGGATAAGATGCTGGCGATGGACGGCAACACCGCGACTTACATGCAATACGCCTACGCGCGCAACCGCAGCATCTTCCGCAAAGGAACCGTGGATCCGGCGCCGTTGCGGCGCGAGCCGCCGCCGGTGCTGCTCGGCACGCCGGAGGAGCGCGGCCTGGCCCTGCAACTGTCGCGCTTCGAGGAGGCCCTGACCTCCGCGGCGGCCGAGTACAAGCCGAGTTCCATCACGGCGTATCTGTGGGACGTGGCGAAGACGTACAGCGGCTTCTTCCAGAATTGCCCGGTCCTCAAGGCCGAGACGCCGGCGCTGCGCCAGAGCCGATTGCTGCTGTGCGATTTGACGGCTCGCATCATCCAGCGCGGCCTTGATCTGCTCGGCATTCGCACTGTGGAACGGATGTGATGTAGGGTGGGTCGAGCGTGAGCGAGAGCCACCGGCGCCGATTTCGTCCCTCGTCGGTGGGTCTCGCTGGCGCTCGACCCACCCTACACTCCCCTTCCCCACTTCCTACGCTATTGCTCATGAGCCAAACGCCGTCCCCCGCCGAACCGAGCGCCCCTCGCCGCCCATTGCTCGCCTTTCTGCGCCGCCGCTTGCAGGGTTGGCGGCTCCGCCATCAGCTGCCGTTCAATTTCTGGATCCATGTGATCGGCATCCCCATGGCGGTGTGCGGTCTGATCCTTCTTCTCGGCCTGTGGCCGGCGTCGGCGCTCGGCTTGCCGTGGCCGGCCTGGTACTGGGGCGTCGGCGCCTTCGTCCTCGGATACCTCCTGCAATGGATCGGCCATCTCGCCGAAGGCAACGACCTGGGCGAATGGGCCGCCATCAAGCGGCTCCTTGGCCTTCCCTACGTCGGCGTCGCGCCGCGCTGGAACCCGGAAGACCCCGACCGCCTGTAGCGCCGGGCTTGCCGCCGCCGCGCGGCTTGACCGAAATCCGCTTCGCGCGGCCGCCTCGTTCCGCCATCCTCCCGCACAGGCCGTACAGACGGCAAAAGTTCCCTCTATTCACGAACCGCGGCGGACGATATAGACCCAGGCATCTCCGTTCGCATGTTCGGCGAGTCCACGGACGGGACGCGACGGCCGACGCCGATCCGTCGCTGGGGGCAACCATCGCACGCCAAGCGCTTCCTGCCGGCCTGCATTTCCTCTCACGAGGACGGGCCAGCCGATGGAGGCGGGATGGATCGTTCAACGGGGTGAACCTATGCGCTGGAAGGTATTGTGCATCGGGCTGGCGGCGGCGCTGGCGGCGGTAGTCGGCTGCAAGCAGCCGGTCTTCCTTTCCGAGGCGGATCTCAATCGCGTCATGACGGTCCCGTTGCCGGCGCACGAAAAAAACCCGGAGCTTGGCTGCAAACCGATTATTCCGGAAACCGGCGCCCCGGCCGTTGTCACCGACCCAGATCGCAAAATTCGCTACATGTCGTTGGCTGAGTGCATATCCATCGCCCTGGAACAGGGCGTCGTGGGCAGCCCGATCTTTGGCGCCGCCGACGTGCAACCATACACCGATTCGCAGCTCAACTTCGTCGGCAACGGCGTCAGCCTGACGGATTCCATTCGCGTCCTGGCGCTCGATCCGGCCCGGGTCGGATCCAACATCGAGCTGTCGCTGTCCAAGTTCGACGCGATTTGGAGCACCAGCCTGAGCTGGAACACCACCGATCGACCCATCGCCACGTCGGCCGACCTGATCACGTCGGGCGGGCAGACCGCCATCAACACCGAGCAAGCAACGGCTTCGACGGCCATCTTCAAGGGACTGCCGACTGGCGGCGTCGCCGGGGTCACCTTCGCCGTGCCATACCAGCTGACGAACCTGCCGTCCGCCGTGAATCCGTCGTACACGCCCAGTGTGCAGTTCGCCTTCGAGCAACCGTTGCTGCAAGGCTTCGGCGTCGAAATCAACCAGCTGCGCCAATCCAACCCGACCAGCGAGCTGCTGCAAAACGCCAGCGTCTTGGGCGGCCTGCCGCAGCCAGGCGTGGAAGGCATCCTGGTCACGCGAATCCGCTTCGACCAGCAGCGGGCCGAGTTTCAGCGCAACGTGAACACCATGCTGTCAAACGTGGAGTACGCCTACTGGAACCTGTACAACTCCTACTGGAACCTCTACGCCAACGAGGCCGCGCTGCGGCAAGCCTATGTGGCGTGGCAGATCGCCGTCGTCAAGCTGCAAGCCGGCAAGATCGCCGTCGCCGACGTGGCCCAGGCGCGCGGCCAGTACGAACTGTTCCGCTTCAACCGTTTGCAAGCGCTGGGCGGCAACGCCGCCGGCGCGACGAGCGTGCTGGAAGCGGAGCGGCAGCTGCGCGGCATGTTGGGCTTGCCCGTGGACGATGGCACGCGCCTGGTGCCCAGCGACGCACCGACGCTGGCCGAGTTCCACCCCGACTGGACCACCGCCCTCAATGAGGCCTTGAACAACGACCCCGGCCTCATCATGGCCCGCGAGCAGATCAAGGTCGATCAGATGAACGTGACGCTGGCCGAGAACGCGCTCTTGCCGGACCTGCGTTTGGGCGCGACCTACGACGTCAACTCCATTGGCACCCGGCTCGACGGCGGTCCCACGACTGCCAACGCGTTCGGCAACCTGGCCAGCGACCACTTTAACAACTGGTCGGTGTTGCTGCGGTTGAATGTGCCCATCGGCTATCGCAACGCTTACGCCAACCTCCGCATCGCCAAGCTGAACCTGGCCCGCGACTATGCGAACCTGGAAGTGGCGGAGAAGAAGGTGGCTCTGGCGTTGGGCAGGGCCTACCAGACTATTTTCGTCACCTACGAGTCGATCAAGGCCCTCCGCGCCCAGCGGGAGGCGTTCGGCGAGCAGGTCAAAGCGAACTTCCAGGAATTCCAGGCCGGCAAGATCACGCCCGACCTGCTGCTCGAAGCCCAGCGGTTCTGGGCCCAGGCGTTGCAGCAGGAATACCAGGCGATCCGCGACTACAACAACTCGCTGGCGGCGTTCGAGCTGGTCAAGGGCACGATCCCGCAGCACGACAACGTCGTCATCGCCGAGGGAGCGCTGCCGTCCTGCGCCCAGGAGCGGGCGGTGGAGCACCAGCGGCGTCGCAGCGCGGCCCTGGAAGTGCGGGAGCGAGCGGAGCCTGTGCCGCTGGCGGAAACGCACATGGATCATCCCGCAGCGGATGTGCCGGCCGGCGCGGCGAGTCATGCGGCCGCACTGCCCGACTTGTGGCAAGACGCGCCGCCGCTGTCGGACGCTCCGGCGCTGAAGCCGCAGCCCGGCGAGCCGGCCGTGGCGCCGATGCCGACCATGAAGAAGCCGGCGGCGCTGGGCGCCATCCAGCCGAGCGTCCCGGACCTGCCGGGGCCGGCGGTCCCGCTCAATCCGCCGCCGGGTCAGTAATGTGCGGCGACCCGGGGGCGTAAGTCCCCGGAACCTTTACAATCGCTGCAACTTCCATCCGGGGGCTGACGCCCCCGGCTCGCCTTTGCGCGGCGGCAGTCCATGCGCATCTTCGTGTACGAGCATCTGAGCGCCAGCCGGGCCGCCGGTCCGGCCGCGGCGTCGCTGCTCACCGAAGGCTGGGCGATGCTGGCGGCGCTGCTGGAGGATTTTGTCCGTGTTCCCGGAGCGCAAGTGGAGACGATGCTCGGCGGCGCGGCGGCCGGCAAGACGCCGCCCCCAGGCGTCGCCGTCCATCACGCAGACGCCGAGGATGAGGATGCGACCTTCCGCCGACTGGCGGCCGGCGCCGATTGGACGCTGATCGCAGCGCCGGAGATCGACGGCGTCCTGCCGGAGCGCATTCAACTCGTGGAAGAATCGCACGGCCGTCTTCTCGGACCCACCGCGGCCGCAGCGCGGCTGGCCGGGGACAAACTTCGACTCGCCGAGCGGCTGCGCGACTGCGCCGTGCCCACGCCGCCGACAGCGCTGTGGCCTGTGGAGGCGCCTTCCTATCCAGCGGTGTGCAAGCCGCGACACGGCGCCGGATCGCAAGAAACCCATCTTGTCCGCGACTCCGACGAGCTGCGAGCGGTCGCGGAGACCGTCGGCGGTTTTGGGGACGACTTGATCGTGCAACCGTATATCGCCGGCCAAGCCGCGAGCGTCGCCCTTCTGATCGGCCCCGGCCGACGCCTCGCCCTGCCCGCCGCTGCACAGCATCTCTCGACCGACGGCCGTTTCCGATACCTGGGTGGACGCCTGCCGCTGCTCCCGGACCTCGCCGAGCGGGCGACGCGCCTTGGGGCGCGGGCCGTGGACGCCGTCGAAGGATTGCGCGGTTACATCGGCGTGGACATGGTGCTGGGTGCGGCGGCCGACGGCGACGGCGATTGCGTGATCGAAATCAATCCCCGTTTGACGGCCTCTTACGTCGGCTTACGGGCATTGGCACGCTTCAATCTCGCCGAGGCCATGCTGGCGGTAGCCGCCGGTCAGGCGCCGACGGCATGGAACTGGGATGTCGGACTGGTGGAATTTATGCCGAATGGCCGTGTTATCCGCGAATCCAGTTGATTAGAATGACGTGGAGGCGCCCAGAGGATTCATCGTGACCTCGCCGACTTTGTCCCTTGCCGGCCTCCGCCTGCTCGATCGCCGCGGCTTCCTCGCCCATCTCGGCTCCGGCCTCGGCGGCGTGGCCCTGCTCAGCTTGTTGGCCGACCGCGTCGCCGCCGACGAGGCGCCGTGGCGTCCGGCGATCAAGCCGGAAATGCCGCTAGCCGCGCGCCAGCCGCATTTCCCCGCCAAGGCGAAACGGGTCCTTCATATCTTCTGTTCCGGGGCGTGCAGCCACCTGGATACGTGGGACTACAAGCCGGAACTGATTAAGCGGCACGGCCAGGCGATGCCGGGCGGTGACAACCTCGTCACTTTCCAGGGCGCCAACGGCGCGCTGACGAAAAGCCCGTATGGTTTCAAGCCGCGCGGCCAATGCGGCAAGTACGTCACCGACTTGCTGCCGAATTTGGCCGATTTGGCTGACGAAATGTGCTTCATCCATTCGATGACGGCCAAGGCCGCGACGCACGGCCCGGCCGAGTCGCAGATGAACACCGGGTTCACGCTCGAGGGATTTCCGAGCATGGGGGCGTGGGTCAGCTACGCACTGGGCACGGAAAACCAGGACCTGCCGGCGTTCGTGGCCATTCCCGATCCGCGCGGCGTGCCGCAGATCGGCCCGGCCAACTGGAGCAACGGCTTTCTGCCGGCCGTCTTCCAGGGCACGGCCTTCACGGCCGATCAGGCGATCCCCAATCTCCAGGCGCCCGCCGGGTCGCCGCCGAAAACCGAAAGCGATGTCCGCGACTTTCTCAAGGTACTGAACGACGCCCACCTGGAGCGCCACCCCGGCGACACGGAGTTGACCGCTCGCATCGCCTCCTACGAATTGGCAGCGCGGATGCAGCTGAGCGCCCCGGACGTTAGCGACCTGTCGCGCGAGCCGGAGGTCGTCCACCAGATGTACGGTACCGACGACTCGAACCCAGACCGGGCCGGCTTCGCGCGCAATTGTCTCTTGGCTCGCCGGCTGCTGGAACGCGGCGTCCGCTTCGTTCAGGTCTTCAACGGCGCCTATGCGATGGGCGAGGGCAAAGGGAACTGGGACGGACACAAGCAGCTCAAGACCGATTACGACCGGCACGGCCCGATCCTGGACCGGCCGGCCGCCGCCCTCTTGAAAGACCTCAAAAGCCGCGGATTGCTGGACGACACGCTGGTGATCTGGTCCACGGAGTTCGGCCGGATGCCGACGTTCCAGCAGGGGGCGCAGGGTCGCGACCACAACCCCAAGGGCTTCACGGTCTGGCTGGCCGGCGCCGGCGTCAAGAAGCCGTTCAGCTACGGGGCCACGGACGAATTCGGATATCAGGCTGTGGAAAACATCGTCAGCATCTACGACTTCCACGCCACCATTCTGCAGCTGCTCGGCCTCGATCACAAGAAACTGACCTACTACCACAACGGCCTGGAACGCCGCCTGACCGACGTGCATGGCCTGGTCATCAACGACGTGCTGGCGTAACGGCTAATTCCACCCATACCGGATCGCCGACGCGAATGACGCCGCCGGCCGTCGCGGTCGCCATGACGCCGAGCCGATTCTGCGTTCCCTTGAGCGGCCGGCCTTGCACCTGCTGAAAGCGCAGACAACCGTTGCGCTGCGACGCCACTTCCAAACACGCCGTCGCTCCGAGGCGGAGCCGATCGCCCGGCTTCAGCGCCGCCACGTCGATTCCCTGCACGACGAGCTGTTCGCCGGTTTCGCCGGGGCCGGCGCGGAAGCCGACGGCCCGCAAGGCCTCCGCGTTCTCCACCGATGTGAGATTGATGTGGCGGTTGTCGCGGCCGGCCTTGCAGTCGCCGTCGATGCCGTGGCCGGCGCGCAGCACGGCCTCCCTCACGGCGATGCGGGCGTAGCGGTCGGCGGGGCGGGACTCGACGCCGTCAGGCTTGTAGACGACGGCGACCAAGACGCCGGGAGCAGGTTGATGGGGCATTTGGAATCGCTTTTGCAGCGGGCGGTGGGGCACTCGCCAGGTTCCAGGGACGAGTGCTATCGTGCCGGTGCGCCCGCACTTCCTGCCGGCGTCTTGGTCGCTAACGCGTTCTTCTCCAGACGTTCTTCGGTCCAGTGTCGGTCAATGCCCTCCACGAACTCGGCCCGGACTATTTTGGCCCGCTGGTCCAGCCAGTCACCCTGGTCGCGGCGCAGGTAAATGCCTTCCATGGGGCCCTCCCCGAGTCGAGAGGGTCCGATGAGAAGTACGAGTTGTTCTATGGACAAGCGCTGTCTAGCCAGGCGGGGCACTGCGGCCAAGCCAAGATCGTTCAGCCAGCGATCACGACGGTCGCTAGACCAAAAGCGGCCTGCGGAGCATTCGTAGACATCGAAACCCAGGAACCAGTCCGGCAGCCGCCTATAGGGCACGCTATGCACGGCGAAGCACCACTCGCCGAATACCATCAGACCTGGGCGCAAGGCTTCGGTGAGAGCGGAGCGGTGCGTCTCGATCCAAGGCCACAGCGGCTGAAACTGAGGATGGGCGCCCCGGCCCAAATAGTTGCCTCGGCTCTGCACGCGCAGCGCACCGCTTTGATCCACGGAGAAACCGATATTCGTCCCATCCACTTTCTCCTCGACGGTGACCTCGCCATCGACAAACTCGCGCGCCTCCTGCGGCGAGAACACCTTGTCGTCCCGGCATGGCGTACTCGCCAGCCAGAGGAGATGGGGGGTGTGGGGAAACTTGAAGAACATGGGGCTTACCTTTTCTTCCTGCCGGGCTTCCTCTCCTTGCACAACCCTTCTATGAGGTGCGTCACGACGACGCCGTGGTGCCGAAGCGCCTCCTGCCAATCGCACCAGTCGGAATCGACGGCGTTGACTATCGTACTCATACCTCCGTCCAACAGATCTCGCAATGCTGCGGCGACGAATTTGCGGTCAGACAGGTCGCGGACCACAGGCTCCAGTTCGGGAGGCAGGCGCCCATGACCATTCCCGTCGTAGGCTACGTCCACAAAGCGAACCGCCGCCGATTGTAGTTTCTCGGCCACGACGAGTGAGCCGATGTCCTGGCCCCTGGTCATCTGATTGTGGTATTCGTCCCAGATCTTGAATGGCAGATCGAGAACAATCTTGCGTTGGCCGTCCTGGCGAAACTCCATCAGCCAGTTGAGCACCCTCTGTTGCTGCTCAGCAGGAACATGGTCGCTGTCCTGGAAGGGCGAATTGGGATCCCGTGCGCTGGCGACCAGCAGAACATTGGTGTCGATGATATGATCGCCCACGCCTCAGCTCCCTTGCTTCTTCGCCATGCGTTCGATCATTCGCCTGGTCTGATGCTCAACTTCTCCGATCGCATCCCCAAAGAACTTGGACGGCCAGTTCTTAATGCGACCGTACTCGTCGACTTCTAGCCGGTTCAAGGCCGCGCTTTCACCTCTTTCTACGAAGTACAGTCTACAGTCATCGGGGGAAATCTTCTCTTCAGCTATCAGCGACTGCAGCCGGCGAAACAGATTCTCGGAGTGCGTCTCCACGAGGAACTGAACTCGGCGCTTTTGCGAGACTTCCACGAAGAGGTCGGCCAGCGCCGTCTGGGCGAGGGGATGCAGGTGGATCTCAGGTTGCTCCAGGATGACGGTCGAGCCTTCCGGCACGAAATACGCCAGGGTCACAACCGGCAACACTTGGGAGACGCCGAATCCCACATCGACGAGATTCGCTTTGATCTTCCCCTGATGAACGAACGCCTCGTAAGACGGGCCGTCCTGTTCCAGGCTGAAATTCTCCGCCACGCCCATGGTCTTGAGCCAGCGGGACGCCTGCTCAACAAGCCACCCGCGTCCGCCTTTTTCGGTTCGCTTCGCGCGATCATTTGCACTGGCCAGCAGGGCTTGAATGGCAAACTCTCCTTTCGTGCCCAGATCCCCAGGGGTTTGCTGATTCCACAGATAGCTTCGCCGCGGTCTCTCTCGGAGAGGGCCCAGGTAGACAATCCCCTTGAGCGCCTCAACCAGCTGCAGGGCAAGATCCTGGACCTTGTCCCCTTCCAATCCGAGAGCGGCGACCGCGGCGGCGGAAAACGCGACCGACCTCTCCGGCTCGTATTTTCTGGAAACCAGTCGTCCAGCCTCACCGGTCGGCCCATTAGCTTTGGAATCCGGCGCGGTCAGTACATAGCCTCCCCTCGGTCCACGCTCTGCCTTGAAAATCCGCTCCCCTGAGCCATAGCTTAGCGACTTGACCACGGGGATGCCCCCGAGAGCTTGGCAATAGGAAACATCATATTCAACGGGACGCTGCGCCTTGGTTGGACGCAGCCCGGTGAAGCGCAAGCCGAAACCCAGTTCTTGCTTGAGGTCGTGACCCGCAATGATGTCTTTGAGGCCGCCAAGATGAAGCACGTCGCCAGTCTGTCCGCCCAGATTGAGGTGCTGTCGCCGGTCGGGGGATTCCGCAGTCTGCTTGAGCAGGAGGAGCATTTGCAGAAGGCTTGTTTTGCCTGACGAATTCGTCCCCAGAAAAAGGCTGAGGGGGGCGAGGTCTACGCGGTGCTCGCCTTGCCAAGCCTTGAAGTTTTTGACCCGGAGTTGCGTGAACATCCCGCCTCCACGTCTGCAAAGAAATCGGCCTCTCCCGGTGCGCGAACCGAAGCGACGCTATCCGCCGGCTGGCGCAGGGCGATCCGCCGGGTGATTCTCGGCCTCTCTCTTGCCAAGGCCCCGCCATTCAGAGATCGCTTAAATCCGGTCACACTGCCTGCTGATTGACCGGCCCTTGGATAAGCATGTCCCGGATTGTTTGCGTGGCCGCGCCCCAAAGCGCCCGCTTGTCCGGTGGACAGGCGCCTGAGCCATTTTACACGGCAGCAATACTGCGCCACAGACCGATTCTTCTTCGTACCGCCGCGCCCGGGCAGCGTCCACGCAGAATCTGCTTGCTCCGCGTGCGCCGTGCCTTACAATCCGGCCAACGGGGAGTGATTCCCGTCTTCGGGCCATTCACGGCGCCACTTCACACAGGGATAATCGCGATGAAAACCCTCTCCATTGCCGTTCTTCTCCTCTGCGGCCGCGCTTTCGCCGGCGATGCGCCGCCCCGGGACCTAATCGAAGGGCTGAAAAATCCAGCCGCGGTCGTCGTCGGCCAGGGCGGCAAGGTCTTCGTCGCCGTCCCCGGCCGCCCGGCCACGAACGACGACGCGGCAGTCCTGCTCATCCAGAACGGCAAGGCCGTCCCGTTCGCGTCGGGCCTGGACGGCGCCCACGGCATGGCCGCCTACCAGCAATGGATCTTCGTCGCCGGGCGCAAGCACGTCTGGCGCATCGACAAGACCGGTATGGCCGACATCCTAGCCCCGCCCAACGCCTTTCCAGCGGACCCCGTGTCGCTGATCGACGTCGCCTGCGACCAGGAAAGCGGCATGGTTTACGTCAGCGATCGCGGCGACGCCGACGGAAAAGGGGCCGCCGTCTATCGCATCACTCCGCTGGGGCCGGTCAGCGTTCTCGTCGATCCGAAGCATGTGCCAGGCCTGTCGCGGCCGGGAGCGCTGGCGATGGACGGCGCCTCCCACTTGCTGGCGGCCGACATCGCCACCGGCGATTTGTACCGTATCAAGCTGGCGGACGGCTCGGCTGAGAAGGTGGCCGGCGGCCTCGGCGCCGTGAGCGGGCTTGCGTGGGATCATTACGGCCGCCTTTTCATCAGCGACAACGACGGCCGCATCCTGGTCATCCCCCATCCCGGCGACAAGCCGGCCGTCGTGACGGAGAAGTCGCCGTCCCCCGGCCGGCTCTGCCTGGACCCCACGGGAAAGCAGCTGCTCGTCCCCGACCGCAACGCCGGCACGGTGACGGCCGTGCCCGCCGTCGTCCCCGGCGCCGAGGTCGATGAGACGCCGCTGGCCGTCCGGACGGAAGTCGCCTTTCCCGACCTGCAATGGGCCGGTTGGAAAGGGGAGACGGACGACGGCAAACCGAATGCGCTGCGGCCCATCGTGCTGACGCACGCCGGCGACGGCTCCAACCGGGTTTTCGTAGCGACGGAACAGGGGGTCGTCCACGTCTTCCCCAACGACCAGAAAGCGACGAAAACGAAGGTTTTTCTCGACATCAGCGGCCGCGTGTCCTACGAGGACAAGAAAATGGAGGAGGGCTTTCTCGGCCTGGTCTTTCACCCCAATTACAAGGAGAACGGCGAGTTCTTCGTCTTCTACACTGCCCGCAACGCGACGCTGACCAACGTGCTGTCGCGCTTCCACGTCAGCAAGGACGACCCCGACCGGGCCGACCCCGATTCGGAGGAAGTGCTGCTGCGCATCCGCAAGCCGTACTGGAACCACGACGGCGGCGTGCTCTGCTTCGGCTCGGACGGCTTCCTGTATTTCAGCCACGGCGACGGCGGCGCCGGCAACGACCTTTATGACAACGGCCAGCGCCTCGACACGCTGCTCGGCAAGGTGCTGCGCATCGACGTCGATCACAAGGACCCCGGCAAGAACTATGCGATCCCCAAGGACAATCCCTTCGTGGATCGTCTCGGCGCGCGGCCGGAGATCTGGGCCTACGGCTTGCGCAACGTCTGGCGCATGGCGTTCGACCGGCCCACGGGTCGGTTGTGGGCGGCGGACGTGGGCCAGAATCTATTCGAGGAGATCGACTTTATCCAGAAAGGGGCGAATTATGGCTGGAACCGCCGCGAGGGCCTGCACCCCTTCGGCGCGCGCGGAATGGGGCCGCGGCCGGACTTCATCGAGCCGATTTGGGAGTACGACCACGACGTCGGTAAGTCGATCATCGGCGGCTGCGTCTATCACGGCTCGCGCCTGCCGGAGCTGGACGGTTGTTATATCTACGGCGATTACGTCACTACGAAAATCTGGGCGCTCCGCTATGACGACGCCAAGGGCCGCGTCGTCGCCAATCGACCGATTCTGGACCGCGCCAAGGCGATTTTCTCCTTCGGAGAAGACGAGAAAGGGGAGGTCTATTTGCTGACCCCCGCGCTCGACGGGAAAGGCGTCTACTGGTTCGTCAAGTGAGCGACGCGGCCGGGCGACCTCCGCACCGGAACAAAGAGCGAGCTATAGTTGGGAGGATTCATTCCCCCTCCCCATGCAGGAACGTCGGCGCGCCGGACGGCGTCGCATCGGCGGTCCTCGTGGGTTCGGCCGCCTGCCGCGATGGAGCGCGGGGCGGAAAACTAGAGCGCGTTCTTTGGTCTTTCGGGGGTCTGCGATGGGGAAGATTGGCATGATCGTCCTATTCGCCTGCGTGGGCCTCGGGACGTTCGCCGTCGCCGAGGTGGCGTTCTTCGCGGCGCGGCCGAAATCGCCGCAGGAACTCCAGGTCGAAATCGAGAAACAGGTGGCCGAAGTCAAAGCGACCTTGCCGCAGAAAGAAGGCGACCTGGTGACGTGGTTAGACATTGAGGCGCGCTGGCAAACGATCGTCTACAAGTACAAGATTCACGCGCCCCGCGACCTGGTCGTGGCGAAGAAAAAGGACATCGAATCCCAGACGAAGGGCAGTCTGATGCTCGGCGCGGCCAAGATGATGATGCCCAAGGGCGTCCATCTGGAAGCGGAGCTGTACGACGACTACGGCTCGTATATCTACACTTTGGACCTGGATTGACCGTTAGGCTGGAATGCGCAGCGACCGGCAGGCCGCAAGGTAGCTGTCTTCGAGCCGCAGCGGCACGCACAAATCGAGAGACAACCAGAGCGGCAGCGCCGGCAAGGCCCGGCCGAGCGACAATGGCTCGGGCCAGGCCTCGACGCGGGGGTTCTTGCGGACGGTGACAGCCCGGTATGCCAGGGCGTACAGGCCGGTCGGCGACGTCCACGGAGTGCGACGACCTCTCACTTCCAGGACATGCAACAACTCGGCGTGCAGGTTGGCGGTCCGTGACGTTACGACGTCGACGACGGCCAGACCGAGGCCGTGCTTCAAGTGGCCCGCGCACTTGGCGGCGAACGTCAAGCAGTCGCCGGGACGATCCTTGTTGGCGGGGCAGACCAATTCAATGGCCGCGCGCACCTCGGCGCCGCCCCCGAGTTCGCGGTAAACGCGGATCTCATAGCTATCCAATCGGGCGAAATCCACCTTGGCGGCGATCTTCGGTAGCGGCGGCGACCACACAGCCGTGGCCGTCGCCGTCGCCGGTTCGCGGGATCGAGACAGCTGCATCGTCGCCTCGTCGATCTCCAGTTCCGGCCCGACGCTGACCTCCGATTCGGCGAAATAATCCGGCGGCAACGTCTCCTGGTTGAGCTGGGGGCGATGAAAGTGGCCCAGGCGTGATGGAACCCCTCCCAGCGGCGCGGACCGTGCAGCGGCGGGTGGAAATGGTCGAGCAGGGGCATTGGAGATTCTCCGCGCCTGTATCCTGAGCGCGGGCGCTTCCGCCGTCAACCCAAATCAAGCAGGCGGCTCGGCATGGAGGCGCGCCGCAGTCGGCTAGGGCGTCGCTTGTGCAAGTCCGCGCGGCCAAGGCGAGAGCCATCGACCGAATCGGCCACGCGCTGTACCTTCAAAGGAAGGGAAAACACGCCAGTCGAACACCGAGGCCTTCCGCCGCAGGCAAGAAACCGGGGGGCGATTCATGCCAAAAGACCTGCTTAACCTACCGCTGATCTCTCCGCCTCTCGACGAGGCCGCGCCGCCGGATTGGCACGGCTTCAGCGCTGTCGGCGCCGTCGCAGAATCCGCCGCGGCGGCGCCCGAACCTGATGCGCCGCAGGGAGAATACGCCGCTCCGGTCGAAGCGCCGGCGGTCCTGCCGGCGCTCCGCGACGCCGCCGCGCATTGCGTTGAATTGCTCGCCCCCGCCGGCGGGCTGGATGCGGCCTTCGCCGCCTTCCATTACGGCGCCGACGCCGTTTATCTCGGCCTGAAGAAATTCTCCGCCCGCGCCGAGGCGGAGAATTTCACCATCGACGAGTGCGCCGAAGTCACGGCCTACGCCCACCGCCTCACGCCGCGGCGCCGCGTCTTCGTCGCCATCAACACGCTCATTCGTCAGGATGAATTGCCGGAGCTGGTCGAAACGCTCGCCGCCCTGGCCGACATCGGCGTCGACGCGGTCATCCTCCAGGACCTCGGCGTTTACCATGTCCTGCGCACGCACTTTCCAGAATTAGAGCTGCACGCCAGCACGCAGCTGTCGGTCCATAATCGGGCGGGGGCGGAGGCGCTGGCCCGGCTCGGCTTCCAGCGCGTGGTGCTGGCCCGTGAGCTGACCTTCGAGGAGGTCCGCGACGTGACGGCCACGGGAGGCGTCGAGACGGAGGTGTTCATCCACGGGGCGCTCTGCTACTCCTACAGCGGCCTCTGCCTCTTCTCCTCACAGACGCTGGGCCGCAGCGGCAACCGCGGCAAATGCGCCTATTCCTGTCGCGATTCATTTGAAACGACCGGCGCCCCGGACGCCCTGCGGAACGGCGCGCCGGTCAAGCGCGACCCGGCCCGCGGCTTCCCCTTCTCAATGAAAGACCTCGCTCTGCCGGATCAGCTGCCGGCGCTGCGGGCGGCCGGCGTGTCGTGCTTCAAGGTGGAAGGCCGCAAGAAAAGCCCGCTCTACGTCGCCACGACAACCGACTATTACCGTAAGCTGCTCGACGGCCGGCTCGCCGCCGGCGAACGGGCGGCGACGGAAGCCGATCTGCAAACGGTGTTCAGCCGGCCGCGGACGCGGCTGTTCACCGAATCGCACCGGGACAAGGAAGTGGCCGACCGCGACACAGTCGGCCATCGCGGATCGCTGATCGGCCATATCGAAGCGGTCCGAGGCGCCCGCGTTCGCTTTCGCACTGTGCGCAGCCTGGAGCGGCACGACGGCTTGCAGATCGACCTGCCGGTCCTGGGCAAGCCCTACGGCTTTCCTGTCGATCGCCTCTGGGTCGTGGAGTCCGGCCGCAAGGCACGGGAGCGCGAGGTGATCGAGGTTGACGCCGGCTCGGTGGTGGAGGTCGCCCTGCCGGCGGACCATCCGCCGCTGCCGGCCGGCGCGCCGATCTACTGTTCGTCGTCGCAGGCGGTGAAACGCCGCTACCGCCATGATCGGCCCAAACCGGGTCTTTATCGTCCACGAAGGGAAATCGAGATCGAAGCGGTCCTAACTGCGGACGAACTGGCCGTGATCGGCCGCATTGCGCCGCGGCCGAACGAGGAGCCGGTCGAGATCGAGCGGACGCTGGCAGGACCATTCGCGCCGGCGCAGGACGCGGCGGGGATGGAGACGGCGGCTCGCACCGCGTTCGACAAGCTCGGCGACACACGGCTGGAGCTGGCGGCGTTCGTCTGGCATAACGCGGAGAATCGATTTGTCCCGGCGTCGCGCTTGAATCGGCTCCGCCGCGAGTTGGCCGGCGCGCTGGAAGAGGAGTTGCAGAGGGCGTCGGCCGAGCGCATCCGTCGCGTCATGGCGGAGGTATGTCCGCCGGCGCCGACGCCGACTCGGCCGCCTGCGTTCCGCTGGTCGATCAAGGTGGACCGCGTCGGTTTCGTGGACGCCTTCGAGCCGGACGACTGGGCCGACGTCGATGAGTTGATCGTGGACGTGGCCCGCGACCATCCCGCCTTCCTGACGGAGCAGCTGGAGCGCTGGGCCGCCGTGATCGGCAGGGACCGCATCCGGTTGGCGCTGCCGCCGCTGACGCGGAAGTGGGAGGAGGGCGCCATCCAGCACAAGATGGCCCGTCTGCGGTCGGCCGGTTGGACGAAGTGGGAGGCGGCCAATCTGTCGGCGTGGTCGCATCTTGGTCTTGATCCATCGCGATCCGATACAGGCGATATCGATCTGTCCGCCGACTGGTCGCTGTACGTCATCAACCGGGCGGCCGCGCGGCAGCTGGAGGCGATGGGAGTGCATCGGTTCACGCTGTCGCCGGAGGACGGCCTGGCCAACCTGCGTCCACTCTTGGCCGAATTCGGATCGCGCGCGGTGGTGATCGCGCATCAGGACACGCCGCTGTTTTTGGCCGAGTCGTGCGCTTACGCGAATCTGATCGGCGGTTGTCCCGGCAAGGCGAATTGCTCGTTCGAGAGCATGGAGATGACGTCCAGCCACGGCGAGCGCGTCACGGCGCTGGATTATCACTGCCGGACGATTGTGCTGAATCAGGGTCCGTTTTGTCTTTCGACGCGGCTGAAGGAGCTGGCCGCGGCCGGGGCCGTGAACCTGCGGGCGGACTTCGTGTACCGCAAATATGAGCCGGGGCGCGTGCGGGCGGCGTGGCGGGCGGTGCGGGCGGGCCGGGCGGTCGCGGGGGCACATGCGGCGAATTATGACCGGGGGATGTTGTGAAGCACTGACGAACAGGCCAATCCAGCAAGAAGGAGGCCCACATGCCGATCGTTTTCAGTTTCGATCTGGCAAACTACGACACCAAGCGCAGCGACCACCAGCGGATAGTATCCGCCTTTGGGCGGTTTGGCTGGCAGCACATCGGGGGCAGCGCTTTCCGCTACCCGCCGCTCGGCCTACAGGGAAAGGACCCCCAACCTAAAGACTGGTTCAATCGCGTCATTCCTGCCCTGATGTTGTCCCGCGCGTTCATCCGCAGGACGGGGGTCACGCTCACGCGATGCACGCTGGAAGCGCATTCGTCAACCGGATACGAAAGCAAGCCAGGCAGCGAGGATGGCGACTATGGTAAACTGCCGGCGGATGCTGAGGCCGTGCTGCTGGACGGAAGGGAGTATCACTATTTCGGGCGACGGCAGCTGGGGAATTGGTTGAATGGAGTCGCGGACTTGTAGCCTTACGGGAGTTCACCCGACTCGTCTAGCTCTTCGGAGGAAGAGCCATGCCCGTGACCATGAAATCTCTCGGCATCGACCGCCTTACCATCGATGAACAAGTGGCCCTAGGCCGCGAAATCTGGGACCACATCATCGCTTCGGGGGCGAAGGCCTCGCTCAGCGAAGCCCAGCTCCAGGAACTGCGGCGGCGCGTGGCCGAGGACGACGCCGATCCCGATAATCTTATTCCGTGGGCGGAGGTAAAAGCACGAGCGTTGAAGCGGACCCTGCCATAATTCGATCCGCCTGCTTTGGAGGCGCATACGATGGCGTTGCCCCGGCCCGCGGAAGCGCGACTCTTTTACCGCGCGGCCAAGCAGCGTTTCGATGACGCCCAGTGGTTGCTGGAAGCCGAACGGACGACGG
>DATKHW010000869.1:0-5383 GCA_035546275.1 Gemmataceae bacterium | reverse complement strand
GGTCCTGTCCTGGCTGGCGGTGAGGATGGTGCGGCCGTCGGGGCTGAACGACGCGGCCGTTACTCCGTCGTCATGGGGCAGGCGGTACAGTTCGGTCCCGCTGACCGCGTCCCATACCCAGGCGGCATGTTCACCCTCATTCGCCGTGACGACCTTGCGGCCGTCGGGGCTGAACGAGGCTAGGCGCATCCAGCCGGTATCGTTCTCCAGCCGGTGCAGCTCCCGCCCGCTGGCCGCGTCCCAGAGATGGGCCGCGCAGTCGTCCACGCTGGCGGTGACGATGGTGCGGTCGTCGGGACTGAACGACGCGACCAGAACCCGACCGTCGTGGTTCAGCCGGAGCAGTTCCTTGCCGCTGTCGGCGTCCCACAATCGGGCGGTGTGGTCTTCACTAGCGGTGAGAATCCTTCGCCCGTCATGGCTGAACGACGCCGACCATACCTGGTGGTCGTGCTGCAGACGATGCAGCTCTTTGCCCGTGGCGGCGTCCCAGAATCGGGCCGTATGGTCCTGGCTGGCGGTGAGGAGGGTGCGGCCGTCCGGGCTGAAGGACGCCGCCCAAACCACGCCTTCATGGGCGAACCGGAACAATTCTTTGCCGCTTTCGCTATCCCACAAGTGGACGGTGTGGTCGTCGCTGGCAGTGAGGACGGTGCGGCCGTCGGGGCTGAAGACGGCCTGGTGAACGGGGCCGTCGTGCCACAGCGCCATGTCGGACAGGCGCCGGCCGCGACTGGCGATCAGCCGCAGATACGCCGGGCGCAGCGGATCATGGACCGGCGCCACTTCATAGGCTCGCAGCATCCAGTTGACGCATTCACGAGGCCGACCGGCGCGGTATTCAATGTCGCTGCGGTCGGCGTAACTGGCGGCGAGCGTGGACAGCTGCTGATTGAGATTGTCCAAGGTTTGCTGCTTGGCGTTCAGCGCCTCCTGCAATTCCGCCTGCTTCTTCTCCACATCCCGTCGCCGCTGGTCCGCGGTCTCATAATTTTTGCGTGCTGTGGCCCACGCGCCGAGCAGCAGGACGAACGCGGTGGTCACCACCGCGGCCAGCAGCAGGACCACTCCCGCCGCCACGGCCAGCGGCGTCCGATAGCGGCGGACCTGCTTACCCAGCACGTAGGCCAGCGAGGGCGGCTGCGCATGCACCGGTTCGCCGCGCTGCCATCGGCCCAGGTCGGCCGCCAGATCCGCCGCCGTCGCATAGCGCCGGCCCGGCTGCTTTTCCAGACATTTCAGACAAATTGTTTCCAGATCGCGCGGCGTTTTGGACTGCAGCTGCCGCGGCGGCACGGGATCGTCGGACAAAACCTGCGTCAGCGTATCCAGCGCGGTCGGCCCCTTGAACGGCGGCCGGCCGACAAGGCACTCGTACAGGATCGCTCCCAGGGCGTACACGTCCACAGCCGGCCCGATCTCTCTCGACCGGCCGCCGGCCTGTTCGGGAGCCATGTAGCTGGGCGTACCCACGACGACGCCGCTTTGCGTGCGGCCCTCGATGTCCATCCGCTTGGCCAGGCCGAAGTCCGTCAATTTGAGAGCGCCGCTCTCCGCGAGCAGCACATTGGCCGGCTTCAGGTCGCGGTGGACGACGCCTTTCTCATGCGCCGCCTGAACGCCTCGGGCCAGCGTCTCCACCAGCCGCGCCGCGTCGGTCGGCGGCAACGGCGTCGCATTGAGCTTTCGATCCAGGCCGCCGCCCGGGCAGAATTCCATAGAGAAGAACGGCGTGCCGTCATGGCCGCCGACCTCATAGACCTGCACGATGTTGGGGTGCTGCAACCGGGCGACGGCCTCCGCCTCGATGCGGAAACGCTCCCGCTCCTCCGACCCAGCATGGGCGCCGGACAGGACCATTTTGAGAGCGACGATGCGGTTGAAGCCGAGTTGCCGCGCCCGGTATACGACGCCCATGCCGCCGCGGCCCAGCTCGTCCAGGATTTCGTAGCCGGGAACGGTTGGAAGGACGGGCGGCGTCGGCGGTGGAATGGGGGCCTGCGTGTCGCCTTCTGCAACGGACGAATCGGCGGAGGCGCGAGTGACGTCCATGTCGTTGGGATGGCTGAACATGCGTACGGCCCCTATGCGGTCGTGGGATGCGCATTCAGCGTATCGCACGGGTCGGGGTCCGAACAGACGGAAGAGATGCGTTGGGGGATGTGCTGGCCGCGGCGCCGTACGGCTGACCACAGCGGGTGGACCGTGGAGGCCATCGACAAAAGTGAGTACGATGAGCGGAAACAACCGTTGTCCATTCGCACACACACGGCAGCCTTTGAGGACCGACCGATGTACCCCTCCGGCGTCTGGCGAGGCTACTGGGAACAGCCGCTTTTCGGCCGCCAACCCATGACCGACTTCAACCTGCGTTTCGCCGACGGCCGCGTCGAAGGGGAAGGCCGCGACGTCGTCGGCCGGTTCACCGTCCATGGGACTTCCGACGACCAGGGCGCCGTCGTCCTGGTCAAGCAGTACCTCGGTAAGCACCGAGTCCTCTACCGCGGCCGTTACGACGGCGAGGGCGTCATCCACGGATTGTGGTCGATCGGCGAACACTGGTCGGGGCCGTTCGCGCTCACGCCGGCGCGCGGGCCGGCCGGACCGGCTTCGGGGATTCAGACGATCTCTTGAGGGGATTTCACGTCGCTTCTTCCGGCGGCAGCGGCGTGGCGCCCGGGGGCGGCGTGCCCTTGCCGGCGCGGACGTAGGCCGCCCGCAGACATTCGTACTCGGCCGGCGTCAGCCGATCCAGCTCCGTCGTCTCGCCGCCTTCCA
Source organism: Gemmataceae bacterium (assembly GCA_035546275.1). Taxonomy (GTDB): domain Bacteria; phylum Planctomycetota; class Planctomycetia; order Gemmatales; family Gemmataceae; genus UBA4732. The sequence continues at coordinate 2,605 of DATKHW010000869.1, read as the reverse complement.
CCGCCTGCTGGTGCATCTGCCGCAGAAAGGGGATGCACCAACCGCAGCCCGTTCCGGCGCCGCCGCACTCCGAAAGCTGACTCGGCACGCGCGGCTGCTCTCGCCGGATGAAATTCGCCAGCTTGCGACGGGTCACGTGAAAGCAGTAGCATACCTGGGCGTCCTGGTTCATGGTGCGCCTCGGCGGGGACGGGACATGGTCCGCGTTCACCCTAACCGTCCGTCGCCGCCGACGCAAGCGTCCTTGACGGAGTCGTCATGAAGGGTCCGATCGTCCTGTGCGGCCTGGGTCGCATGGGCAGCCGCATCCTGGAAACCCTGCGCGAGGCCAATCTGCCGGTCGTCGTGGTGGACAACGCTTGCCGCCCGAATGATCCGCGGCTTGGCGGCGCCCGGCTGGTGTCCGGCGACTGCCGCCGGCGCGAGGTGCTGGAAGCGGCCGGCGTCGCGGACTGCGGCGGCGTCCTGATTCTCACCAACGACGATCTGCTGAATGTTACGACTGCTCTTACGGTGCGGGCCATTCATCCGGACGTGAACATCGTAGTCCGCATGTTCAACCACAGTCTCATCAGCCGGCTCGGCGCCGCCGTTCACAACGTCTTCGCCCTCAGCACGTCGCTGCTCACCGCGCCGATTGTGGCCCTGACGGCGCTGACCGGCCAGGCGCTGGGCGCCTTCCGTCTCGAAGGGCTGGCCGCAGACCAGCGGCAGATCGCGGAGGTTGTGATCCAGCCGGGCTGCGAGCTGCGCGGCCGGCCGTTGGCGTCAGCCTTCCTTCACAAGGACGCCCTGCCGCTGGCCCACCTGCGAGCGGATGGGACCGAGCAGCTTTTGTTAGAAGTGGATCTCGAAACGCCTTTGGCAGCCGGGGACCAGCTGGTGGTGTGCGGCGAGCCGCGGGCCGTGGCCGAGGTGATGGCTGCGGCCGGCGAGCCGGAACCGCCGCACCTGCGCTGGGCCGGCTGGCTGCGCCGCTTCTGGCGCATGACCTGGGGGACGATCGCTCAGATCGATCGCCCGGTGCTTATTTGCACGCTGGTCCTGATCGCCGTGCTGCTCGGCAGCACCCTGCTGCTGCATTCCACCAAAGCCGGCGGCCGGCTTAGCTACGGCGAAGCGCTGCTGCGGACCGTCGGCGTCATGGCCACCGTCGGTCAGTTCCACGAGGACGATTTCGATACGGAATGGATGCGTTTCTACATCGGCTTTCTGCGCATCGCGGGCGCCGCGCTGACGGCGGTGTTCACGGCCATCATCACCAACTATCTGCTGCGCGCCCGGCTGCGCGGCGCCCTGGAGGTGCGGCGCATCCCGGACGGAGGCCACATCGTCGTGTGCGGCCTGAGTCCGGTCGGCTTCCGCGTGGTGGAGGAGCTGGTGCAGGCGGGGCAGAGGCCGGTGGTGATCGAGGTGAGCGCGGACAACCGTTTCGTGACGACCGCGCGCCGGCTGGGGGCCGCGGTGATTATCGGCGACATGACGGTGGGGCCGGTGCTGCGGCAGGCCCACGCCGGAACGGCGCGGGCCGTCGTCGCCGCCACGAACCACGACCTGGTAAACATCGAGACGGCGTTGCTGGTGCGCGAGCTGAATCGGATGCAGCGGGTGGTTCTCCTCTTGTCCGATCCGCAATTGGCGAAGGTGGTCCGCGAGTCGGTCAACATTCGGCTGGCGGTGTCGCAGCCCGGTCTAGCAGCGCCGGCTTTCGTGGCGGGGCTGTACGGCCAGCGCGTGTTAAGCGTTTTTTCGATGAGCGACCGGCTCTTCGCAGTGATCGACCTTATCGTTCAGCCGCAGGACGCCGTGCTGATCGGGCAGACGGTGCGGGCGGTGGCGGTGGATTATCGCTTGGCGCCGATCGCCGTGCTGCCGGCGCGGGGACCGGCGCCCGACCCGCCGCTGGCGGCTCGTTTGGATGTGGGCGATCGATTGGCCGGCGTCATCGCCTTGTCGGACCTGGATAATCTGCTGCAGCGCCGGCCGGCGCCGCAGAATTGCACGGTGGAAGCGACGGCTGTCCCGCAGCCGGCTCGGCCGTGGTTGGCAGGACTGCTGCGCACGCTGCGCGGCGTCGGGCAGGAGGAGGCAGAGAAGATGGTGGGGCGGCTGCCGCTGCGCCTGGCCGCCGGGCTGACGCGGGGCCAGGCGCAGGAGTTGCTGGCGCAGCTGGCCCGGGAACGGGTGGCGGCCCGACTCACGTCGGCGTGAAGCGCTTGCGGGCGCCTGATTGGCCGGCTAGGATGCCGTCGTGCGACCTCAAGGAATTAAAGAGTTCGGGCGCCTGCGGCTCCTCCGCAATCAGGCGGCTCAGAGAGGACGGAGCGCCGATCCATGCTCCTCATTCGGTACATCCCATTCGGCCCAACGCTGACGCGCCGCCATTGGCTGCGGCTTGGCGCGCTGGGCGGGCTGGGTTTGTCGCTGCCGCGCTTGCTCCAAGCCAGTGAGACGAAGCCGCCCCGGCAAGCGCGGTCCTGCGTGCTGTTCTTGCTGCACGGCGGACCGAGTCAACTGGACATTTGGGACATGAAACCGGATGCGCCCGCCGAGATCCGTGGCGAGTTCCGCCCCGCCGTCACCAGCGCTCCTGGCCTTCAGATCA
>DATKHW010000868.1:0-7997 GCA_035546275.1 Gemmataceae bacterium | reverse complement strand
CCCCCCCCCGCTCGCCGTTTTGCGCAGCCATTGCAGCCGAACGAAATTTCGCACTCCGTCCCCCGACAGAAACAGCACATACCACGCCGCCGCGGCCGAGCTGAACCAGCCGACCTCCGTGTGGATCAGGATGCCCAGGTGGAAGGCCAATCCAGCCAGCAAGGCCCACGGCCGCAACGCCGGCAGCGTAAACGCCGACCGGAACCCCTCCGCCGGAAACGTCCCCCTCACTTCCAGCACGAAGCGCCGCGGCCGTCCGACCGCGACATAAAACGGAAAGCCGATCTCAAAAAGCACCGTGGCCCACGACAAGAGCCGGCAGACGAACAGCGGGACCGGCAGCCAGTAATACGGCCACCGCGTCAGCGTGTAATCGTTGAGCACCCAGTAGACCGCCTCTCCGTCCAGCCAGTCGCCGCCAAGCTTCGACAGACCCGTGAAAAAATACATAATGGCGATCTGAATTTGCATGAGCCGCACGGGCCACGCCGGAATCAAGATCGGCCCCGTGACGTTGGGGCGCCGCTTGCCGAGCAGCCAGTCGATCGACCAGACCGCCCCCGACGGGGCGAACAGGAGGTAGAACAGGGCGCAGCGCATCAGGGAATCGCCGCCGTTCATCAAGCTGCTGAGCCGTTGATTAAAACTGACGAAAAGCGCCCAGGCGACGATCGTGGCCGTGCGCGTCCAGCATCCCACCGTCATGCACGCCGTCGCCGCCGTCAGCACGGCGAACAGCAGCAAGGCGTTTTTCGGCTGATCGCACCAGTTCTGCCAGGCTGCGACGGCGTCGCCGGGCAAGTAATCGTCGAGCAGCGGCAGGTTGATCGGCCCACACAGCAGGCTGAAAGCGCCGTCGCGCTGCAGCCGATCTTCCGCGGTCTGTCGCGGATAAAGACCGTCGGGTCCGAAGTCGCGCGGGAGCCGCGGACCGAGACTGGTCAGCAGCGACAGCAGGATGACAGTACCGATGACGATCCGGAATAGGGCCAACGACTCTGCCCGGATCGGTCTCGCCCAGAAATCGTAAAGACAGCGCCAAAGGCCTCGATCCGGCGCTGCGAAGTCGGACGATCCGTTCACGGCTCCGGCCTCCCATCGGGCAGAAAGGCGCCGATGGTGTAAACCTCGGCCGGCGGGAAAACGGCTGGGTCCGCACCCGGCTTGGGGAAATCGACGTCGCGACGGAGCAGAACGACGCGAGACGGTGTGCGCGGGTCGTCGGCATGCCCGGCCTGCCAGCGGCGCAGTGACCAGCGGGCGTAGGCCTCGCACAGCGGCAGGTCCGCCGGGTCCCCGAAAACGAGCTGATATTCCAGCTTGCGCTGCCGCCAGCCGCCGAAGCGGAAGAATCCGTGCGGATCGGGTTCCTCGTCGGATAGGATCAGCTCGTCGCTGCCGTCGCTGAATTCGATGCGCACCGCCAGGAACTGAGCGGAACGCGACAACGGCGGCGTGAACATCTTCCAGTTCTGGTCGATGCCGTTGAAATTGGCGTAGCGGCTCGTCGCGTCATTGACCGGGTCGATGAGCCGACCGGCCCCGTGGTCCCAAATTCCTTCCTTCACGCACCAATCGCGGATCGGCGTGTACCAGAAATCCAGCGGGTTGCGGACGAGGAGAAAAAAGAGCTGCCAACCGACGAAAACGACGGCGGCGGTAGTTCGGGCGGCAGGCCACAACCAGGGCAGCCGGCGCCGACTCAGGATGCAAAGCAGGAAAGCCGCTTGCCAGCCGGCCAAGACGATCGCCGCGGCGACTTCGCGCGCTTCCAGCGATAATAAATCCTTGAAAAGGATAAAAAAGACGTAGGCGCAGCCGACGGCGACGATGAGGTTGGATTGGGCCCAGCGGCGCAGCCAAACTCGGCCGGCGTCCTGGGGCGCGGGTGCGGCGTCGGCGCGCGTGGGGCTTGCCATGCGGCCTCCAGCGGAAGGAAGGGGAGGCTGAATTATGGCAAAGCCTCAGCGCGTGTCAAGGAGCGGACGTGAGGTTGAACTTCCGCTTCAGTTTCCCGGCGCCGACGGCGGGCGCGGCTGATGGGGGTCGGGGAAGTTCGCCGGGTCGATGCGGTTCAGGGCGACGCCGACGGCCTCGCGGACCCGGACGTCGGGGTCGTCCCGCAGCTTCTGGAGCGCGGGGATGGCATCCTTGGCCTGTTCGCCATAGGACCCAAGCCCGATCGCGGCGCCCTGGCGCACGTTGTCCGACTTGGCGCCCAGCGCTTCGATCAGCGCCGGAACGACCTTCGCCGCGTCTCCCTTGCGCCGCGGCAGGAGGCGAACCGCGACCGTCTGCTCTCGCTCCTGGTTCGACTTCAGATCGGCGACTAGCTCATCCGTCGATTTCTCCCTGTTGCAGGCTCCGCACGCCAGCATTATGAGAGCCGGAAGAACCCATTTCCGCAGACGCATGACCGATATCCTCCCTCGAAAAGGAACGCTCACCAATCGCCGACCGGTTCGCCGCCGGCGATGGTGCAGAGGTGCTGATACGTGTAGGGATCAATGTTTCGATTGAGGAAATGCACCGAGCCGTCGCCGAACAGGAAGTTCGCCCCGTTCCCCGTGTGCATGCTGTAGAACGTGTCGGGATCCCAAAACGGCTGATCCGCACAGGGCAGATGCGTGGCGTTGCCGTGGCCGAGGACCAGGGCCTCGTCGAAGTCCGCGTTGTCGTAGGCGGTCCCATTGCCGGTATTGGGCGCCTGGGCGGGAGGCGTGTAGGGATTCGTCCAGGGCGTGGTACACATCCAGGCGGGGACCCTTCCTCCCGTCACGGCGCCGGTCCAGGTGGTTGGAGAATGGGCGCCGCAGCGCTCGCCGACGATGATGGTGTTGGTCAAGCCGTCGGTGACGTCGGTCAGGCGTGTGTGGCTGTTGCGGTAGAAGGCGCCGTTGCCGGATTGGCCTGTTCCGCCGACGTCCCCGTCCATGGCCGCTCCGCCGTCGCTGCTGGGGTTGTAGTTGCCGCCGGCATTGGCGAAGCATTCCACCCAGCCGTTGCAACCGACGTAGTTGCCGTGAGCCAGCATGGCGATGGGGTTGCTGAAGCTGCTGTCGTAGATGGGCATGACCTGCTGGTTCCCATCCGACGGGCACTGGTACATCTTCAGCGGCGTTTGGCAGACCGCTATGTTGCTTCCCTGTCCCACCCCCTGATTGAGATTGATTTGGTTGTAGAGGTTGCCTTGTTCGATGAAGGGCAGGATCATCGTCGCCCAGCCCCAGCCCGGCCCCACGTCGTTATTGGGCGTGCTGGCTGAGTTCGTGTCGCCGTCGATGTAGCCGGAAGGAAGGGCGCTGTTGGTGTCATGGTAGTTGTGCAGAGCCAGGCCGATTTGCTTGAGGTTGTTGCCGCACGTCATGCGAGCGGCAACCTCGCGGATTTTCTGGACGGCGGGGAGCAAGAGGCCGATGAGGATGGCGATGATGGCGATCACCACCAGCAGCTCGATCAGCGTGAACGCTTGCCGCGACGATCTTCGTATCATGGCGTCATTTCCTCGCCCGAGGTCGGTATAACCTAGTAATACCGAAGATAAAGACAAGGCGGGGGCGCGTCAAGGCGGGGTGGCAGAAAAAAATGGACGCAGCTATTGCGGCGACGGCACGGCTGAATCCGCGCACCGGCCGATGTATACTGAGGACGGCGCCCATTCATCGGGAGGTCGGCGATGCCGCTTCGCGATCACTTTCACGGCGCGTTGCGCGACGACTTCGAGTGGGAGAGTTTCCACAGCGCCTGGGCCAACACCGTCGTCCGTCGCCTCAATGCGGGTCAGCTGCCCCCCCACTACCGAGCCGCGCCCCACGTTCGTCTCGGGGCTTTCGTGGAAGTGGACGTGGCGACCTATGAACGGGAACAGCAAGCGGGCGCTCAAAGCGCGGTCAGCGGCAACGGCGGCGTCGCCGTGGCGCTCTGGGCGCCGCCCCGGCCGGCGCACACCTTGACGGTTGATTTGCCTGCTCAAGATGTCTTTGAAGCCCGCGTCTACGACGACCGGCGCCGACTCGTGGCCGCCGTCGAGTTCGTAAGTCCGGCCAACAAGGATCGTGCGGAGCATCGCCGCGCTTTTGTCGCGAAATGCGCGGCTTATCTGGAACAGAATGTGTCCGTTGTGGTCGTGGATATCGTAACGGAACGCCGGGACAATCTGCATGTCGCACTGCTGGAATTCCTGGAACAGGCGGATGCCGCGCCGTGGCCCGCAGATCAGAATCTCTATGCCGCGGCCTACCGTTCTGCAAAAGTAAACGACGCCTGGCGGTTGGAGGTGTGGCCCGAGCCTCTGGCGCTGGGCCGGCCGTTGCGCACCCTGCCGTTGTGGCTCGCCTCAGACCTCGCCGTGCCGCTGGAGCTGGAGGCGAGTTACGAGGAAACCTGCAACGTGCTACTTATCCCGTGACGGAGCCCCCTCCTTGGGCGTGATGTACACCCGATGGTCCGGGAACTTCTCCGCCGTCGCATCGTCGATCTTGAAATTGTCCGCGACCAGGTGCGTCGGGTTCGTCGCCAGCCAGCGCGACAGGCTGATCTCCTGGTACTCGCCGCTGTCGAAGGCGATCAAAATGCGACACGGCGAATCGGCGATGTTCTCGATGTAATGCCCCATTCCCTGCGGTATGTAGCCGGCGTCGCCGGTCGAGAATTCCTCCGTCCGTGATCGGCCGCCGCTGCCGAACAGACCCACTCGCGCCTTACCGGAGATGTAATACTGCCATTCATTGGCGTGCGGATGCCAGTGCGGCTCGCGGATTGCGCCCGGCTCCAGATCGAGGATCACGCCCGTCACCGTCGTGGAGACCGGGAACTCGTGGGAGCTGACCAGCCATTCCGCGCCGCCCTTGAACCGGACGCGCGGCTCCTGAGCCATCAGCGGGTAACGGTGCGTCCGGGCCGGCGTCCGCAGCCCCGGCTGGTGCGGCGTCTCCATTTTGTCCGGCGGCACGCGGCCCTGGACGATGTAGAGTTCTTCCCTCGGAAAATTCTCAAACTTCGCCTCCGGCAGGCCGAGCGTGCGCGACAGGACGTGGGCCGGCGTCTGGGCGAACCAGTCGGTGATGCTGAACGTGCCGTACTCGGAAAAGGCGCCGTTGTCGAAGACCAGGATGAAATGGGCCTCGTCGGGGCCGAGGCCTTGCAAGGCGTGGCCGTGGCCGCGCGGAAAGTACCACACGTCGCCAGGGTCGAAGTCGTTCGTCTCCATGGCGCCGTCGGGACTGATGACGGTGGTGCGGACCCGGCCCTTGACCACGAAGGCCCATTCGGCCGCGTTGGCGTGCCAGTGCAATTCGCGCAATCCGCCCGGCTTCAATCGCATCGACACGCCGGCGATCCCTTTGGAGATCGGCAGCTGCTTGACGGTCGCCTCCTTGCCCGATCCCCCTTCGGTCACTTTCCCTTTCTGCTCTTCCATCGCATAGCGGAACGTCGGCAGCTCTTCCCCCGCTTCCGGCTTGGGCGGCGCCGCCCAGGCCGGCGCGCCGAGCAATCCGGCCGCGGCCGCCGCTCCGAAGATTTCCCGTCTCGTCAATTCCGGCATCGCCTGGCTCTCCGGGTTCGGGGCGACAAAAACTACTTTTTCGCGTCCGCCTTATCCAATACTGTTTGCACGTCGGCCCAGAGCTTCTTGCACGCCGCCTGTTCCTCGGCCGGCAGTTTGGCCAGCGCCGCCTCATCGCGGAGGCCGGCCAGGTCCGAATCCGTCCGCCAGTGCTGCAGCGCCTTGACGGCGGCGTCCCGCGTCCAGGGGAGCAGGCTGCCGATCTGCCCCGTCTGGGCCGCCAGGTCCGCCCGCAGCCACTCCAGCGCCTGCTTGCGCCAGCCGGCGCGGTCCTGCTCCGTTAAGTCCTTGGCGTCGTTTCCCTCCCCACAGCCGGCCCGTGCGGCGTAGCAGGCGGCGTTATAGCGGCGACCCGTCTTGAGATCGTCGGCCAGCTTGGGATCGGCGGCGAAGGCGTCGCGGCAGAGCCGGGCGGCCGCGGCATAGCGCCGCTGAACCTGGCAAATCTCGACCATGTCCCAGCGCTCCGCCTCGTCAGCCGGCTGCTGCTCGCCTTTCAGCACGGCATCGACCTTCGCCTCCAGCGACCGCATCCGCTGGCAGCGCCGCAGCTGATCCACCGCGGTTCGACGCATCGAAGAGTCTGGTGGAAGTGAATCAAGAGCGGATTGGCTGGCCTCCTCCGCTTCCGCAAATTTCCCCTGCTGCAGCAAAGCCATTCCCAGCGCGCCGCGGGCCTGGACCAATTTCGGATCGAGCTGCGTGGCTTTTTTCAGCCAGACGGCCGCCTCTTCCACGTCTCCCTTCGTCCCCAGCTCCACGCCCAGGTCGTAGGCCGCCTGCGCGTCCTTGGGATTGATCTCGGCGGCCTTGCGGTAACAGGCGATCGCCCCATCCAAGTCGCCCTTCTGCGCCAAGCCGAAGCCCAGGTTGATGTAGGCTTGCGCGAACCGCGGATTGAGTTCGATGGCCTTCCGAAAACACGCGACGGCGCCGTCCGCGTCGCCCTTGGCCCGCAGTGTGACGCCGAGATTGTAGCGGGCGATGGCGTAGGTTGGGTCCGCCGTAACGGCTTTGTTTCCCAAGTCCAGGGCGCCGCTTACGTCCCCTTTTTCGAGCGCCAGGGTTGCCAGGCCGTCATAGGCCGCGCCGCAGTTTGGATCGATTGCCAGCGCCTTGTTGTAGCAGGCGGCGGCCTCCGCTTGGTTCCCCTGCTTGGCAAGCGCGTTGCCCATGGCCTGGTAGGCCAGGGCGAGCTTCGGGTCGATTTCCAGCGCCTTGTTGAAGCAAGCGATGGCGTCCGTTTGATTTCCCTGGTCGGAAAGAACCAGACCGAGGTTGTACCGAGCCAGGGCGAATCTCGAGTCCAGCTCGACGGCCTTTCGCAAGCAAGCGGCCGCCCCTTCCAGGTCCCCGTTGTCCCGCAGGAACGTGCCGAGATTGTTCTGCGCCTGGGCGTCCTTGGGATTCGCTTCAACCGCTTTCTCAAGGCCGGCGCCCCCGGCCGTCCTGTCGCCCTTTTGCAGCAGGACGGCGGCCAGCTCCTTTTGGGCCGGCGCGAATTTCGGATCGATTTCCAGCGCTTTGCGAAAGTAAGCGGCGGCGCCGTCCAGATCGCCTTTGCTCCGCAGCGCGACGCCGAAGTTGTACGGCGCCAGGGCCAGGTTGGGGCTTAGTTCCAGGGCCTTTTTGTAGCAGGCGTCCGCCGCCGCGCGGTCGCCCTTTTCCAGATAGGCCGTGCCCAGATTGAGCTGCGCCTGAGCCAAATTGGCGTTCATCTCGACGGCCTTTTGGAAGCAGGCGATTGCCCCGTCCTGGTCCCTTACTTGGCTCAGCGCCGTCCCGAGGTTGTTGTAGGCCAGCGAGAGCTGCGGGTTGAGTTCTATGGCCTTGCGGAAGCAGGCGACGGCGCCTTCGCGATCTCCCTGGGCCATCAGGACAGTGCCCAGGCCGTTTTGGGCATGAGCGTGCTTGGGGTCCAGCTCGATGGCCTTGCGGTAGCTGGCGGCGGCCCCGGCCAAGTCGCCCTGGTCGGACAGCAGGTTGCCCAGCGCGTTGTGGGCCGGGGCGCAATCGGGACGCAGCGCCAAGGCGGCGCAGCGGCACGCTTCGGCTTCGTCCATCGATGCAGGATCGAATCGAGCGCGAACCGGATCGTACAGACAATAAGCCAGGTCGAAATAGATCCAGAAATCGCGTGGGTGCTGGCGCCGCGCTTTCCGCAGCAGCGCCGCCGCTTCGGACCGCGCCCCTTGCAGGTTCAGGAAGGTTCCCAGCTGATCTTGGCTCGCTGCGGGCAGATGCTGCGTCGCCGCCTCCGCGGCCAAGGCCTTCAGGGCGCCGACTTCGCCGGTGGCCTCGCGCAAACGCCGCCGCCAGCCGTCGTCGTCCGCCAGGTCCGCGATCCGGCGCAGCCGACTTCTCTCGTCGGCGTCGCGGACGCCGCTGGACCAGTCGTCCAGCGCCAGAATCAGCGCGAGCCGAAGCCCGG
>DATKHW010000867.1:0-9485 GCA_035546275.1 Gemmataceae bacterium | reverse complement strand
CGCACGCAGCGCAGCGGAGTAAGCGGATCTCCCTCCACTTACTCCGCTGCGCTGCGTGCGCGGCTCGGATATCGCACTATCCACCGTTGCGATGGTCGAAGGCGTAGCGCTGCCAGCACTGTTGCAGATCGTCAAAGCCGTTGATATCGTACTCTTTTTTCAGGGCCGCTTCGTAGCCGTCGTCCATCCCCTCGCGCAGGAAGCGCGCGAAGACCTTCGGACCCTTCTCATCGGACAGGAACTTCACCAGCGACACGCTCTCGGCGTAGAAGGCGCCGATGTACCGGCCGTCGGGGTAGCCGTCCATCTCCATCAGCTGCTCGACGGGAAACAGTTCGTCGTTGCGGCGATGGCGCGGCAGGTTGCGGAGATGCAAATCGACGTGGTCGCGCGGCTCGGACAGCACGGCCATGCCTTCGTCGGCCCAGTGCGGCAAGCGGCGGTCGCCGAATCGGCCGGCCAGCACGACGTGCGTCGCTTCATGCGGCAAGACGCCGACCAAAGCATTGGGATCGTCGCAATGCAGGTCGATGCGCCGGCCGACGACGCGCCCATCCCGGAGGTCGAATGTAGAATGCCCCGCCATCTGCGGCGGTTGGCCCGTGGCGAGGCTGTAATCGGCGGCGCTCGCATAGAGGTAAATCGAGCACGGTTCGTCCCAGGTCGGAAGCGGTTCGCCGAACCACTTCTTGGCGGCGGCGGCTCGCACCGTTTCGACGATGCGCGCCGCCTTTTCGGCGACTTCCCGACTCTGATTATGGTAGATGCAGAAGTTGGCCGTCCGGGCGACGGCCCATTCGTCGCCGTCCTGTCGCGGCGTGCACCGGACTTCGACGGTCGGCGAGGACTCCGCGGCGGCGGCCTGCAGAGCAGGATTGGAGAGGAAATTCCCGAAGAAAAAGGCGGCGAAGGAGAGGAAGAAGACCGTCCGTGTCGCAGAACGCATGCCCGGGGCCTCTAGGTTGCGGAGCCTGGGCCGCGACTCCTGGAGCATCGAGGACCGCCGCCCGCCGTACGCTGAGGAGCGGGGTCCGCCGGTTGGGGAACCAGCAAGTTATAATCCATAAAACGCAACCGAGCAACCCTGCTGCACGCATTTTCACATCTTCATCTCAGCACGCTTCGTCCGCCGCCAGCTTCGGCTCGATGACGCGCATGCTTCGCCAGGCGCCCTGCCGGAAGCGCAAGAAATACACCAGAGCCAGCAGCATGACGTAGGCGCTGACGAAGACCCAGGCCCAGAACAGCCCCCAGCCCCAGGCCCACACCGCCATCGTCGGCAGCACCAGCACCAGCCACGACACGGTCAGCGATACGATGGTGACGAAGCGCGTATCGCCGGCCCCGCGCAGGGCGCAGGAGAAGATCAGACCCATCGCGTCGAAGAGGCAATAGACTGCGACGAAGCGCAGCAGCAACGGCGCCATCGCCCGCACCCGTTCCCATTGCGGCCCCTCGCTGTGGAACAGCTCGGTCATCGGTACGGGGAAGCAGACGTAACCGGCCGCGGCGACGCCGGTGATGAGCAGAGCGCAGACGACGCCGGTCCAGGTCGAACGCGCGGCCGTGGCGGGATCGTTCTCGCCGAGACGCCGACCGACCAGGATCTCCACCGCCTGGCCGACGCCGAAGATCGGCAGATAGGCGACGAGGTTGAGCGCAAAGGCGACGCTGGTCGCGTCCATCTGGGCGTCGCCCATCCGGCCGACGAACAGCGTGAACAGGGCGATGCCCAACGTATCCAGGGCGGCGGCGACGCCGTTGGGCAGGCCGTAGCGCATCAGCCGGGCGAACAGGGCGGGATCGAAGCGCCATCCCGTCAGTGTTCCGAATTCCGCGCGGTAGCGCCGGCGAAACAGCAGGATCAGCGCGAAGATCGCGGAGGTGGCCCCTCCCACGATGGTGGCCAGACCCGCACCGACGATGCCCATTGCGGGAAAGCCATAGCGGCCGAAGATCAGCGTCCACGACGTGACGGCGTTGACCGCCAGCCCGACGGCGTTGATGAGCAGCACGGTGCGGCTGTCGCTGCGGCCGGCGAAGAAGCTGGCGGCCGAGGCGACGATCAAAAAAGAAGGGGCCGCCAGGCACAGACAACTGAAATACGGCGCTTCCAGCGCTTGCAGGTGCGGCGAATGTCCGACCCAGGCCGTCAGAGTCGCCCCGGCCGGCGCAAGGACCAGGAACGCCAGTCCGCCGACCAGGCTGAAGTAGAGCGACTGCCAGATGACCGGCCCGACGCGCTGCGGCCGACCGGCGCCGGTGTACTGGGCGACGAAGGTGGTGGCGTAATTGGCCGTGTTCTGAAACAACGCCATCGGCGTCCAGAACAGGACGGCCGTCGCCAGCGCGGCGCCGACCTGATCGCCGCCGGCCCAGCCGAGCATCACGCGCTCCAGGAAGATTTGCAGCGCCCAGCAGCTGTTGGACAGGATCAGCGGCCACGCCAGGCGCAGCAATTCCATAGCGCCGCCGGGCGTCGGATCACGTCGGTCCCCGGCCGAATGACCCATGCCGCGATTCTCCATGCATCCGCGAGTCGCTTGGGTGCGCCGCCGCGCCTGCTGGGTATGATCTACGAGACGGCGCCGCCGCAGGCCTCTCGATAGAGACGCTTCGTCCGCGACAGGTTCAGCAAGGCAACCCGCGACGTGTCTTTCACATCGCCGACGGATCTGTTCCGACGGCGGGCCGCGCGGTACGATTCATCCCATCAAGTCTTGGGGAGGACGACGGATGACGCTCGAAGGCGCCGTGGTCAACGGGGTGATCGTGCTGGACGGGGGGGTGCGGCTCCCCGAAGGGACGCGCGTGCGCGTGGAGCCGGCGGAGGAGGACGACCACTTCCCGCCGCCCGAGCCGTACGACCGGGAGAAGGAACTGGCGATCCTGCGGGAGTCGCTGGAAGACGTGAAGGCGGGACGGACGATACCTGCCCGTCAAGCCCTGGCGGACCTGGCACGGAAATACGGGCTCCCCCTCGAGCCGGGAGAGTGATCCGTGCCCTACGAAGTCCGCTTCAGCCGGCGAGCGCTCGCAGACGTGGATGCTTCGCTCGCGTGGCTGTCCTCACGGTCGGCGCCGGCGGCCCGCTGGCGTGCGGGACTGCTCGCCCGGGTCGCCGCCCTGGAGCAGTTTCCGGATCGTTGCCCGCTGGCGGACGAGGCGGCCGATCTGGGAATTGACCTTCGGGAACTCCTTTACGGCCGTCGGCGGGGCGTTTACCGCATCCTGTTCACGATTGACGGTTCCGTCGTCCACATCCATCGCGTCCGTCACGCGGCGCAGCACCAGCTGAAGCCCGGCGACGTCTGACGATACGGCAAAAAGCGGATATTGTGGATTAAGTTTTAAGGTAATCCACTATGTCACCTTTTCCGCACATCGACCGCTGGAGATCACCTCACTGCTGAAAGTGCGACCACAGCGCCTCGGGAGGAACCTCCAAAGCTTGAGCGAACCGCAGAACGGTTTTCCGCTGAGGGCGGCAGGTGCGATTCAACATCATCGAGATGGCTGGCTGGCCGAGGCCGACCTTGGCAGCCAACTCTGCCTGAGTCCATCCCTTTGCTGTCATCAGTTCTCGCAACCGTTGGGCGAAGACGGATTCTTCCTCGTCCATGCCGGCCAGGATGTCCTTTGCTTCGGCGGCGACCGAAGGTGCAATTGCTTCGGCCTCCACGAGGTCCAGCCCGGGAAGCCCCTTGTCGTCTGCGTTGGGGAACAGAATCTCGGCCAGGAGGGCGGTCGTCGCGTAGCGCTGTTCCGCATCAACCTCACCGCTTGCCAGTTGCTTGAAGAGTTCGATCGCTTCCGCGCGCAGCTCTTCGTCGCACTCCAAGAGTGCCAGGATGATCGGGGTCGCGGCCTGGAACGCCGACGTTTGCAGAACAGCAGGGGGAGCCATGAAGGCAGTCACCTTTTCAAAGTCCGTGTGAGCCATGACAATAACCTCTCGGATCGGAGAGACTTGGGGTTATACAGTCAGCGGCCGAAAAACCGCCTCTGGACGAGAAGCCTGGACGCTCGGAAGCGGGAGATATCGTTGGTCGTCCACTCATCGCGGCGTTTCGGCAACGCCTCAAGTACCCAGACGGTTCGCAAGGGTCTTGTTTCCCGCAAGATGGGGGACCAATCCCTGGGTGGGTCGAAGAAGGCTACCCGGATGTTGGACTGGCCGCCGATTTGATCGTCCAGTCGCAATTCGTAGATGCCGAGCCCCTGCAAACTCTTGATACTCTCGTAAGTGTGGTCGAACAGCATTCCCGGAGGATGCAGGTGCCGTTCATCCCAAAAGCGAAGTTTTAGCGCCTGTCCCGGACCTCAAATCGATCCCCTAACTTTGCCCAGTACGCACGGATCGCTTGGAGCCCGTGCCGCGTGAATCGAATGAAGTTGACCCCAGTAACCGCCATGTGAGCCTCTCCGATACCGAATAGATTAAAGAGGTTCCCGAAAGCCGGAAATTGCGATTCAAGAACCCCTTCGGAGCGAAACTGCCCGAATTTCGTCGCTTCGGACCAGAGGACATCGTCTCCCGATGCCTTTGTGATAGTATCACAGAAAATCGGGGAGTCAATCCCTGCTTAATCACAAAATCACAGAATCTGGCCTTTGACTTTCGAAGCATCTGCTGGGCGGTCTTGGGGAAGGCGGCCGATGTGGGGCTTGACCTTCCGGAACTCCTCTACGGCCGTCGGCGGGGCGTTTACCGCATCCTGTTCACGATCGACGGGTCTGTCGTTCACATCCATCGAGTGCGTCACGCGGCGCAGGACCGCCTGAAGCCCGACGACGTCTGACGCTACGGCAAAAAGAGGACGTTGTGGATTAAGTTTTAAGGCAATCCACTATATCCCTTTTTCTGCATTTGGAGAAGGGCGTTCAACTTCTGCTGGTTGCCCAGCGGCGACTGCTGGAGGTCGAGGGGTAGACGGCCATGGCAGCGGCCTCTGGACGTGAAGGAGCGAACCGAGCGGAATCGCCGCGGAGTGTAATCGCTCGTCGGATGCACGACAACAGCAGGCCGAATAGGGCGTCCGGCGCAGGCGCTCGCGCCGCCCTTTCGGTCGGCCCGGCCTAACCGGGCGGCGCGTCGGGCAGCCCACCGCGTTCTCGCACCCGGTCCGCGTCGAAGCGGTCCAGGAGGCGGCCCGCGCCGTCGGCGCGAATCTTCCGGATGTACGCCCTGTAGACCTTCGTGTTCAGCGCCACCTGCTCGGCGTAGTAGACGAGCGGGCTGCGCACGTCCTCGAACCGCACGAAGTTCTTCTCTAGGTAAAGGTCGATCCGCTCCAGGTAGTAGAAGAGGTCGTCGAAGCAGCCCTGGATGAAGGCGGCCCGGTCGTCAGGCGGCGGCGTCGCCTGGAGCGCCGCCATGACCTGCTGGTGGTTGATCGTGTGAACCTGCACCTTGCTCCTGATCCAGTCATCCTCGAAACGGCACTCGTCGGCGCCCGCTCGCAAGTCGGCCATGATGAGGGCGAAGTACCCATTGTGCCCCTCGCCCAGGAACAGGTCGTCAAGGACTTTCCGGGATTGCTGCTCCTGCATCCACCGGAGCGCCTCTTCCCGGTGCTTGTTGGCTTCCATCCACTGCTTGATCGCAAGAGACGCGACGATTAGGCCGCCCACAGAGGCCGTCACTGCGGCGACGGCCTGGACCCATTCAGTCAGGTTCGCAGCCCTTCGCTGGGGGAATGATGTTGGCCCGACGCCGGCGTCAGGCACGCCGCCCAGAGTACCGGACGGCGAAAAAGGGACATCGCGGATCAAGGTTCAAGGCAGTCCACCACATCCCTTTCCACTGCCCGCCTTACGCCTTCTTGCCGCGCACGGTCATGTGAATGTGGTTCTTGCCCGCCGTCTGCCAGTCGATCAGCACCACGGCGCCGCCGATCTTCCACGTATAATTGCCGCCGTCCATATGCCCCTTGGTTGCGTCGCCCCAGATCGCCACGCGCTGCGCCTCGACGCCGCCGTCGGACGCGATCAGGTCCTCCAGCACCTTGCGGCGCTGGTCGGAAAACACCATCAACCGCTGCTCCAGCAGCTTCTTCGCCAGCGCTTTCGGCTTCTCGCTCAGGTCGCCGATCTTCATGCCGGCCGAGCCGATGGCCGCGCCCGCCGCGCCGCCGCCCTTGGCGACCACCGCCTTCGCCTCCTCGTCCGACAGCGACGCACGCAGGTCCAGCAGGATCTTCTCCTCGTCCTCCCAGAGCTTGTTGACCGGGTTGCCGCCGAGCAGCACCGGCCCGAACTCGTTGACCTTGTCCTTGCCGAACTCCGCATAAATCAGCGTCAGGTGGTGCTCCGCCAGCCGCCATGCGAACGGCTTGCCCTCCTCGGGGACTCCGTAGAAATTGAGATAACGGCGATCGTCGCCGGTCTGCTTGGCGACCTCCAGGCAGCGGCTCGCCCCGTACTCGGAGGTCATGGCTCGCACCACATCGTCGATCAGCGCCTTCTGGTCGGCGGTCAGCGTCGTGAACGGCAGCCCCTTGCGCTCGACGGGCGGGAAGACCTCCGCGTAGCGGTCCTTGTCGTCGAGGTCCTTGAGGGCGAGCTTCTTCTGCTCATCGGTCAGGCTCTGGAAGAGCTTGATCGCCGCGGCCCGCGCCGCGTCGTCGCCCTGGGCCGGCTTGTCGGCCGGCCGCCCCAACACTGCGACCGCGGCCAGGAGCGCCCCGCAGAATCCGAACAACAACAATCGTTTCATGGCTTGCCCCCGTCCTTGCACTCTGATGAGGTTTGTCCCGATCTTTCCCCGATTAGGCCGCGACTCCATCCGCCGAGGGTACTCCGCGGGACGAACCGTTTCAACGATTTTCCCCAACACGCCCCGCAACGCGGCCGCTTGCCATCGCCCACGGCCCGGACTATCCTCACCGGCATCCCGAACCCACACCCCGCAGAGGACGCAGCATGGCCTCTCCTCAGAAGATCCGCGTCGCCATCGTCGGCCTCGGCTTCGGCGCCGAGTTCATTCCCATCTATCAGAACCATCCGCACGCCGAGATGTACGCCATCTGTCGCCGCTCCGAAAAGGGGCTGAAGGAGTGCGGCGACAAGTTCGGCGTCAAGGTCCGCTGCACCGACTATGCCAAGCTCCTCGCCGACCCCAATGTGGACGCCGTCCACATCAATTCGCCGATCCCCGACCACGCCGCCCAGAGCCTCGCCGCTCTCAAGGCCGGCAAGCACGTCGCCTGCACCGTGCCGATGGCCACGACCGTCGAGGAGTGCAAACAGCTCGTCGAGGCGCAGCGGGCCAGCGGCAAGGTCTACATGATGATGGAAACCGTCGTCTACAGCCGCGAGTACCTCTTCGTCAAGGAGCTGTACGACAAGGGCGAGCTGGGACGGATTCAATTCCTGCGCGGCTCGCATCAGCAGGACATGGACGGCTGGCCCGACTACTGGCCCGGCCTGCCGCCCATGCACTACGCCACCCACTGCGTCAGCCCCTGCCTGGCTCTGCTCGGCAAGCACGCCGCCAGCGTCGTCTGCCACGGTTCCGGCCGCATCCGCGAGGAGCTGATCGGCCGCTACGGCAGCCCGTTCGCCGTCGAAACGGCGACGTTCAAGATTCAGGACACGGATGTGGTCGCGGAGGTGACGCGCAGCCTGTTCGACACGGCCCGGCAATACCGCGAGAGCTTCGACGCTGCCGGCAGCAAGAAGAGTTTCGAGTGGCAGCAGGTCGAGGGCGAGGACCCGGTGATTCACACGAAGGGATTGCCGGAGCCGGAGATCCCGAAACGCGTTAAGGTCCCCGACTACGCCCGTCTGCTGCCGGAGCCGATCCGCCGTTTCACGCAGCCGGCGGCGATCCAGGACGCGGAGCACCTGTCGTTCATTCAGGGCGGCGGCCACGGCGGCTCGCACCCGCACCTGGTCCACGCCTGGCTGAGCGCCATCCGCGGCGAACGGCCGGCCCTGCCGGACGCGGCGACGTCGGCCAACTGGACGATGGTCGGCATCTGCGCCCACCAGTCGGCGATGAAGGGCGGCGAACGGGTGACGATCCCGAGCTTTTAAGAAC
Organism: Gemmataceae bacterium; assembly: GCA_035546275.1. Taxonomy (GTDB): domain Bacteria; phylum Planctomycetota; class Planctomycetia; order Gemmatales; family Gemmataceae; genus UBA4732. Next base: position 1,441 of record DATKHW010000867.1, on the reverse strand, counting down.
CTCACGCAAAGACGCAAAGGCGCAAAGTTGCAAAGAAGACAGAAAGCAGGGTTCGTGGGCGCGATCCTGTCGAACCCTGCCTTTCTTCTTCCGCGGCTCTTTGCGCCTTTGCGTCTTTGCGTGAGATTCTTCTTATTTCGCCCGGCTCAGATACTCGCCGGTGCGCGTATCGACTTGCACGACCTCGCCGATGTTGATGAACGGCGGCACCGTGATCTTGAGGCCGGTTTCCAGCGTCGCCGGCTTGTACTGCGCCGCCGCCGTCGCCCCCTTGAGGGCCGGCTCCGTCTCCGTCACCTTGAGATCGACCGTGTTCGGCAACTCCAGACTCAGCGGTTTGCCCTCGTGAAAGGTGACCTTGGCGTCCTCGTTTTCCTTGAGGTACATCATCTGGTCGCCGACCCAGTCCTTGCCGAGCGTGATCTGGTCGTAGTTTTCCTTGTCCATGAAGACGTAGCCGTCGCCGTCCTGATACAGGTACTGCATGGCCCGCGTCTCGAGGTAGGCCGTCTCGACCTTGTCCTCGGGGTGGACGCGCTTGTCCTGCACCAGGCCGGTTTTGAGGTTCTTGACCTTGATGCGCAGCTTCGACGGCAGGTTGCCCGGCGTCTTGAGGTCGCGGTCCATGACCTGGTACAGCTGACCTTCTTCGTTGATAATCATGCCGCGGCGAAGTTCGACGTAGGTAATGGAAGGCACGAGAGTCTCCGTCTCCTTTTCACTTGACCCGGCTCAGGTATTCGCCGGTGCGCGTATCGATCTGAATCATCTCCCCGACGCCGACGAACGGCGGCACCGTGATCTTGAGGCCGGTTTCCAGCACGGCGGGCTTGTAGAGGGCCTGGGCCGTGGCGCCCTTGAGCGACGGCTCGGTTTCGACGACCTTCAGCTCGACCGTGGCCGGCAGCTCCAAACTGAGCGGTTTGCCCTCGTAAAAGGTGACGTTGGCGTCGTCGTTCTCTTTCAGGTACAGAATCTGGTCGCCGACCCATTCCTTGCTGAGCGTGGTCTGGTCGAACGTCTCCTTGTCCATGAAGATGTAGTCGTTCCCCTCCTGGTAGAGGTACTGCATCGGCCGTTTGTCGAGGTAGGCGACCTCGACCTTGTCCTCGGGCTTGAACCGCCGCGGCGTGACGGCCCCGGTCTTGAGGTTCTTGAGCTTGAGGTTGAGAATGGCCCGCCAGTTGCCGGGCGTGTTCAGGTCGCGGTCGATGACCGAATAGAGCTGGCCGTCGTCGCCGACGATGACCATGCCCTTCCGCACCTGGCTGTAGTTGTACGCCGCCACGCGAGTCTCCCTGCAATCCCGGCCCGGCCGGGTGAATCCGGTAGTAAGTCACTTTAGCAATCCGCACGCGATGTGAGAAGAGAGACCTGACGATGGCAGCGGCATGAGCCCGCAGCGCAAGCAAGGGCTTTCCCTTGCTTGCGCTGCGGGCTC